>JACPWA010000123.1 GCA_016191565.1 Simkania negevensis
CCAGCATGGTCTGGAATTCGAGGATGTCAAGTTTGACGTCGAAGCCGACCTGTTTCAGTTGATCCTGCATCAGCACGAGCGTCGAGTCGACCGAGGTGTTGCCGCTGTAGGACGTGTTCGAGAACCTCTTTCACTCTCCCCTTGTTTTTTTCTAATTCTTCTCGATCTTTTTTATTGACATAGATTTTAACATGTCGATTTTGTGTGACCGCTTTAAGCGCTCCTCTTACAATTTCGACAATCGCCTCAGGACGTGTTTCTAGGAGGTTTCCTACGATTTTTTTTGCTGCTTTGAGAGCAAGAGGAAGGACCATCTGCTGCAATTTGTGCTCAAATTCTCGCATTTTCTGTTCAAAAAAAAGGATCTGTTTATTAAATTCAGATAGCCCTTTGTTAAACCCTGCTTCCTTTGCTTCTTTTAAAAGCTTTTGGCACTCCTCTTTATTTTTATCGAGATAGAGAGTGACATCTTTTTTTGCTTCTTCTAACACCTCTTGGGCAGAAAGGAGGGTAGAGAGTTCTTCGGCGGGAATTACTTTTTCGCCACTTCCCTCATGGATCTCTCCAGAATAGATTAAAGAAAAATATTTCATAGCTACCTTGTTTTTTTTACTATACTTAAACGACTTGAAAAACCGACACTTTGACTTAGCTAAAGGCAATAGACTTCTTGCTTAAGCCTCTTTTATTTGCTAGAATCGTTTTTTCTTTGTGCTTTTGTTTTTCTGTTACGTCGCTTAAGCCCATTTTAGAGATCTCTTGTAACAGAAAAACAAAAGCACAAAAAAATCGTCGATTCACGGGGCTTTCGCGCAGCTTAAAACTGCAATTTTTAATGAGGGTCGGTATAAGTAGACATTTATACATGGGATCTAATCAGAGGAATAATGTTTAGAATCTGTTGGATTAGGATTTCATGAGTTTTTTTGTCAGGAATTTTAGTATGGAATTTAACAAGAATTTTTGCCCTTCCACTATCTAAACGGTGGGAGATGTGCCAGAAAAGAGCAGGAGAGATATCAAAAAGAGCTTTGGAGAGGCGATTTAACCCTCGATGATGTAAGGCAATTTTAAGCTTTTCAAAATCCCCATCCCATTCTTCTACATTTAGCTTAGCAAAAAAAAGTGGTTCCTTATGCTTTAGAAGAGTTTTAAGATAATCTCTTTCCTTTTTAGAAAGGTGTTTTTGGATTTTTTTAAGTAGCTCTGCTTTAATTAAGTGTTTTAATTCGATAGAAAGGTCATGCAGTCCTAAAAAGTCGATGAGCATTTGCAAACTTTCCTTCGACAGGTCTAACAGTGGAGAAAGGGGAGAATCAGGGAGAAATTCAACTGGAAGGACATCTTTTTCTTTGCCGACTACCCAATGGTAGAGCATATTTTGAAGGAAGTTCTTTCCTAAAGCAGAAAGGGAAAGGAGAGAGTCTTTGATTTTAAATACTTCTCTGAGTTTGTCTCCTTGCACAGGTTTCGGGGCAGATAGGATAAGAAGCTTATCTTGTTCTGAAAGAGGTTCAATAAAAGGAATCAGCCAAGAGTAATGAATCCGCTCTAGCCGTTCAGAAGGGGAAAGAGGGTTTTGAAAGGGATCTTTTGCCGCCGGAGGAGCTCTTTCTAACTGCTCTTTTTCTTCAGCAGAAAGGAAATGATAAAGAAGTTCTTTTTTTTCAGGGGGAGACTGCTGAAGAAGAGTATGGAAAGCGATCCATGAGGTCTGGTTCATTTTTCTTTTTTATCCTTCCCCTTTCGTTTCTTCTTCTCCTATAGGAAGTTCACTGGATACAAAAGGAGCAGGACTCAAAAGTTCTTTGACTCCCCCTTTTTTTCGCAAAGTAGGATAAAACTTCCATAGAAGCCATCCAGCGATGATTCCAAAAAGGATAGTGAGAGTTGTAATAAGGAAAAAGAGAAATCTAAAGCGGCTTGCAGAATCTTTACTCATCACAATAGACCAAATGCTTAAGTATTCTCTAGGTTTGGCATTCATCGGTTCTCCTAAAACTCCTAAAGTAATATCAGTAAAACGGGAACGATCAGAGACCACTGTAACATCGTTGATATCTAGACCAGTAATACTACCGGAAATAAGTCGTTTGATTTTGTTTTCTAAATGGATATTCGGGTCATCGATCACTCCTTGATGTTTCACGTAGACTGCAGCAGTGATTTTCTTTTTTTCTGCTGTTTCTGCCAAGGTAGTAGCTTCAGGAGGGAAGGAGAGCTGCACACTGGCGTCAATCACTCCATCAATCATCAAAATAGTGTTAGTAAGTTGTTGAGCAAGGCCGGCTTGGTATCGGATAAGCTCCTCTCGATCTGAGGTCATTAACCCCTGCTTTGCAAATAGATCAAGGAGATTTGTTCCTTGGATGCGGGGAAACCCATTTTGGTTCAAATAGGAAATGGCCTCAATTGTATGTGACTCTGGGACAACAATTTGATATGTCATTGCGCCACCACCTCCCATTTCAGTTCCAGTTGAGGAAATCTCTTTTGTTGCAGGAATTCCCTTGCTTTCTAAAAGGACAAGAATGATATTCGCCTCTCTTTCATTAAGGTTACTGACAATCGCTTTTGCTTTTTCACATCCAGAAAGGAGGGAAAGAAGGGCAAAGAGAGCGATAAAGGGAAGTTTAAAAAGAACCTTCATATTTATTGTGCGTTTTCGTTTTCTTTTGTTATAACATGTTAAACAGTTTGTACCAAATCGAAAAGTAAAGAAGAAAGGATTAATTTTTCTTAAAGACTCAGAAAGTGTTTCAAAGCTCGAAAACGAAGGATTTTTGAGAATATTTTTCACAATAGACTTCTTTCGAAACTCGCTTTCTTTGGGAAATGGCGAGTTTTAGACAGATCTTAAAAACGATTTTGAAGACAATGTGGGAACACATGGCTGAAAAAATCGGTTTTTAGAGATGGCAAAAATCGCCGTTTTAGCAAATGAATGGAGTTTCGAATCTACATTTTTCTCAATCCAAAGAAAGCGGTTTCTCCACCAAAAGTAGGAAGTATGAGGTTTGCCTCCTACAAAGGAGCTGGAGACTTTATGCCATAGTTTTGCTTGTGGGCAATAGAAAGTGGAAAATCCCTTTTTCTTTGCTCGAAAGCAAAAGTCGCTCTCTTCCCAGTAGAGAAAATAGCGCGGATCTAACTCTCCTACTTCCCGAAACACCTCTGCTTTAGCAAAAAGAGAGCAACCTGATACAAAATCTACAGGCAAAGAAAGATCCCATTTTTCTCCGTCTAAAGCATGAGAGGCAATAAGGTCAAATTCACCTCGTTTGAGATTCCAAATCCCTCCGAGGTGGTCCAAGCGGGTGGGATCTTTCATCAGGTAAACTCTTCCTCCTAAAATCGAAGCGTTTGGATTGTGCTTTATCATCTTTAAAAATCCCTCTAGGATTGATGGATCCACTATAGTGTCGTTGTTGAGAAGGAAAAGATACTCTGCTCCTAAAGAGAGGGCCCGTCTGATTCCTATGTTGTTTCCTTCAGCAAACCCGAGGTTGTCTCTATTTTCGATGAGAAGAACATTTGGGAAGTTTTTTTGAAAAGAGGAGATAGAATCGTCAGAGGAGCCGTTGTCAACAACAATCACCTGATGGGGAGTGGAGACATTTTCTAAGCTTTTAAGACAAGCAAGTGTGTCTTCTTTTCCGTTCCAATTAAGAAGGATTACAAAAACCCTAGGAGGGGAGGAGGACATGGATTTTCTCCCAGACTTCATCAACATTGATTTGTTCCATACAGAAAGGCTCTCCACATTTTTTCCTAAGGCAAGGGGAGCAGGTCAGTCCCTTATATATAATCACATTCCTTTTTGCTTTGTAAGGACCGCAAAGATGGGGATCGGTGGGAGCAAAAAGAGCAAGCGTAGGAGTATTCATTGCAAAAGCAAGGTGCATCGGTCCTGTATCATTTGTAATAAAGAGGTGGAGTTCACCAAGGAGAGCTGCAAGAATGCGAAGGGAAATTTTTCCTGCAAGCGAATGGGCGCCAGGGATTTTGTTAGCGATCAGCTGCCCCAGTTCTTTTTCATGATGATCTCCTGTAATCACGATTTTCCCTTTTTTTTCCTTAACGAGCTTTCTTCCCAGTTCGATAAAATGCTTTTCCTTCCACCTTTTAAAAAGGTCCTTTGATCCTGGATGGATGCCGATCAGAGGAGTTTTCCCTTTGAGGTCGAGGTCTTCGAGAAGATTTTTTGCTTGCAGCTTCTCTTTTTCAGTAAGGAAGATCTCCATGAGGCCATCATTTTTTTTGACCCCGATTTCTTCTGCAATGAGGAGGCGCCTTTCAATTTCATGAACGTAGGGAGCCTTGCATTTTTTTGTAAGGAGTTCATCGAGTCCTTTATTTATCCCTTCTGTTCCGATCACATTTGCAGAGCGG
>JACPWA010000117.1 GCA_016191565.1 Simkania negevensis
CTTCTTCATGCAATTCAAGATGTTTATCTCTGCAAAGAAATAAAAGTTGCTTGAGCTTGAGACTTTCTTTACAAAAGTCTATTTTTGCCATGGGAAGGGAGTCTTTGCAGGGGGAACATTTGATTGGTCATCGTAGATCTCTCCAATGGCACCAAGAACGCTTCCCCAGATACCACCTTTAGGGGTAGGTATTTGCTTGCGAGTCACAAGAAGGGCAATTTTAGTTGATGCTGCTCCTTTGTCTATTTTTATGTTGCCAAAAGGCCCTTCTATCGGAATAGTTAAAACATAGTCTTTCGAAAGACCCCGAATGCCAAAAGCGGAATTAAGCGCACCTGCTGTAAGTCCTAAAATCATTTTTACGTATTCTTTGTTGTAATCAATATTTCCCCAAAGAGCAACCTGATAGTTTTTGTTAAAGAGAATTTCAGTCCGATCGACATACATCTGTCCTCCTTTCAGCTTACATTCAAGCGGTGCAAACCAAAAAGAGATCTGATCAGAGGAGGTATCCTTCATTTTAAACAGACCAGAAAGAAGGGAGGCGCTTTTTGTATTGCGGCATTGGATTTGTCCGAGATCGATCATTGCATAAGGGATGAAAGCATGCTTGATATTTAAAGCATCTAGTGGAGCTGAAAATCCTTTATCTCTAATAAGTAAACTAATTGGCTTCATAGTAGAGACGATTTCAAGACCAGCATTTCGACTGAGAAGGGCATTGAGCTCAGGAGAAATAGTAAAATAAGCTTGAAAAGGTTGAGTTAGATAAAGAGTCCCTTGGTCTAATGCTGCCGAAAAAGTTGCTTTGCAAGAGGAAGAGTCGAGACTTCCTTCTATTTTTCCTTTTGATTCTTTAATTTCTGTTTCTAGGCGGGCTGAAACTTTTTCTCCCAATAAAGTAGAAGGAGAGTAGGAAGAGCGCTCTTTTAGATGAGCAAAAACATCTATAAATACAGAAGGGAGATTTTCAACACTTATGTGTAATTGGCTGCTTAGTTTTGAGAAGTTAATTGCCCCACTTGGAGTGATAAAGTTTGCTAAAGTTCCTGATCCTTCCACATGACCAGCTTGCATCATACCAGTTAAAGGGGTGAGATCACTTGTATCTTTCTGCACAAGAAAGTCGAGATGATCCAGTCTAGTAGTATTTTTTGTGCTGAGTTGCTGTAGTGTAAGTTTATCAATAGAAAGAGCTCCTTTAAAAAGAGCCTGATAGAGATTAAACGCAACTTTAGGAAACCCGTCTTCCCATTGTACTGGTAAGCTTAAGGAGGAAACATCCATTTGTAAAGTAGCCTGATCTTGGATGGCAAAAGGGAAAGGGGCAGAAGGGTTATTTTTGTTTCTCATCTTTTCTAGAACCTTGTAGGAACTGTCAGAGAAGTTCCATCGGACTTTAAAAGGTTCTTTAGCATTTTTAAGCTCTACTTTTTCTCCAATAGAAAAGGATCCATTTAAATCAAGCAGAGTACTTTTTCCGATCAGCTTGCAATCGACCCCTTTTTTCTTTTTTTGCCATTCTAGTGAGCCATTTAAATCAGGACCGATTAAAAGAGGAAGAGTTTCTTTCATTTGCCCTAGGGCTGCTAAAACTTCTGTTGGAAATTTTTCTAAGTTTAAAGAAAAACCGGACAGAGAGTTTTGGTTAAAATTGACTAAAAGAGAAGCTGCTGCTCCTTTTATAGAGAAAAAGCCCTTCTCTTGCCTCCTATCCAAGGAAAATTTGTAATTAAGATCCTGAAAAGAAAAGGGAGTGGGGGAGCGGGAAGCAACAAGAGAAAGCAGAGCTATCTTCCCTTCTCCCTGCAAAGAGATCTGCTTTAGTAGCTCTCTATTTAAAGGAAAAGAGCCCTGGTTTATGGAAAGAGAAAGGGGAGCATTTTGAGCTAAAAAAGGAATTCTTGGACTTTTACCAACGATATTCTTCCACAGACTTGGAGTGATTGCGATATTTAAAGTCAGAGGCTTTTGAAGGGTAAGCACCTTATTTTTCATTGCACCATAAAGTGCTCCTTCCGTTTTATTTCCTTTAAGAGTGATTTCAAGAGGAGAAATCCCTATTTCTCCCTCTTTGGTAAAGAGGAAAGCTCCACTACATTTTAAGTTGAGGGTCGGTTCAAAAAGAGAAAAAGGTTCCTTGGCTTGAGCGAGAAGGAGCTGAGTTTTTCCATTAAAATTAAGAGGAGAAGTTTTTTCTTTTGCTAGATCAATAGAAAAACCAGCAAAAGACATCCCTTGAAGATTATTTGGAGTGTACTGTTCTCCTTTGACCCCCATTTTTAGTTCCAATTTTTCAAAGGCATCTGCTCCAAAAGAGTCTTTTAGAGGAATCTTTAAAGTGGAAAGGGAGCCCTGGATAAGAAGTGGGGTGTTTACAAGGGAAGAAACCTGTGGAGTAAGTCGATAAGTAAACGAGGTATGAGAGCTTAGATAGAGCTCATTTTCAAAGAGAAAAACGGAGGGGGGAAGAGAGAAAAAAGGGGAGGAAGCCTCTAGGGTGAGTGTGGGCAGCTCGGCTTGCGAAGAACGAAGAGAGAGATTTACACTTTTGCCTAGAAAATCCGAAAGAGGTGGGGAGTTATTCCTTAGATCATCGACTAAAGAAAGAGGAAAGCTCTGAACTTTAAGATTTAAAGCTAGAAGAAGCTGATCTAGAGAAAAGGGAAAATTGAGTGGAGTTAGCAAGGAAAGGTCAGCTCCTACTTCTCCAGGAGGAAAAGAGAGATATTGCCATTGACTTGTGGTTTGAAGAGAAAGGGCTTTTGCTAAATTGTTAGTTTTAAAAGAGGTAATCCATTGCTTGATCAGCAAAGGATTTTTCTTTTCAGACAGCTCAAAATTGACCTCACTTATTACCATCTTCCCTTTTGCACTGAGGTGAGAAAAGTCTAGTGAATCTTCCTGTAAAGGGAGGGAAAAGTTCTCAAGACTTATTTCAAGAGCGCTTTCCTTAGTAAGGGCAATGGGAGGAGGAATGAGAAAATAGCTGCTGAGGAGGTGAGTAAAAGAGGGGGTGATTAGATAGTTAATTTTTCCAGGCGTAGTCAAGACAAGTCTGTTTTTTTCAGATAGAATGCTTAGCTCAGCAAATAAACGGGGGGTTTGGAGTTGAAGAGCAGTAGTAGGTTCGTTGGAAGAGGAAGAGATAGCATTTAGTGTTACATTGAGTTCACTTCCAAAGACCTCTTTACAGATTCCCTTATTACTTGGATAAAAAAGGGAAAGGAGTCTATCAAGACCTTCTACAGGGAAGTGTCTTATCTCCCCTTTTCCTTGAAAGATAAGGGGGCTGAGCAAGCTTCCAGCTAAATCAAACGTCCCACTAATTTGACCTATTTTGGTTTTTCCCCTCCCTTCGATAGCAAGAGGAAAAAGTTCTTTTTGGGTACTTAAGTTTATATAGATCTCTTCCATTTGAATGGGATTTTGGCTGGGAGTTTGAATGCTGATTTTTCCATTTTTGAATTCTAAGGCGCCGTCAATCCGATCTAAGATACTCGATCTCAAAAGGAAAGCAAGTAAAGAAAGGTCGATTTTGAAAGAATCTAAGGAACATTCTACTATTTTATCAGAACTTACAAAATGGATCTTTTCCCCTTTTTGTGAAAAGAGCCAGCTGAGCTCCAATTTTTCTATTTCTATATGCCCTCCTATTCTTCTATCGATATAACGGGTGAGAATTCCTGTGCCCCATCTGGTAGACAAAAAAGTAGGAAGAAGGAAAAGGGCAATAAGAAGGAGGAGGAAGATGGTAGAAATAAAATAGAAAAATTTTTTCTTTTTTACTGGGTTTTTTTTAGCCATTTTCATACCAAAAATTCATATAATCTATATCTTCAGCTTGTAAGCGATCATAGATTAAAGATCGAGCAAGAAAAAGATGCAAATACATGAAAGCTATCAGGTCTATTGCATTAAAACAAGGAGAGGCACTAACGTGAGCCTTAGTGCTCCGTGTTAAAAGTTTTTGACGTTTGGGCTGATGTGAAAGCTCCCGCGGTTTGTCGATCGCATAAGCTAGCTGTATTGAATTAATACAGCTAGCTTATGCGATCGACAAACCCCGGGGTTTTGACACAGCCGAAACATTAAAAACTTTTGAAACGGAGCACTTAGGGCTTTTTTCACAACCTTTTGCTTGTTGCTTCATCGTCTATGGCGCCTTTAGCATGTGTCAATTTTCATCAAGCGAAATCTCATCGAAAATGGTCTTTGCATCTGTCGAATTGGTACTTTATAGACGCTCTCTTAAAAGACTTTACTAATTTATGAAATTTCGCACCAAGCTTTTATACTGTTTTATTTCCCTTGCATTGATGAGCACATTGTTTGCTCTTTTTATTATCTTTGGAGAGGGGTCCCGTTTGATTCTAAAGGAAGTAAAAGGAAAGATCCTTGCTCTTGTTACTGATGCGGAGCAGCTTATTAAAGTAGCCGATATTAAAGGGGTGATCAAAGAAAAAGGAAATCAAGCATCCGCCGTTTACCAGAATTTGCAGCAAGACCTCCACAAAATCCTGCAAGCAAATAGAAGGAAAGATCTCTATGTGGAAAGGATCTATATCATACAAAAGTATCCTGATTCAGAATATTATTTTTTTGTTATTGGGAATAAAAAGGAAGAAAATGCTTTTGGGGATAACTTTATCTTTCCAGGAAAAGCTCCTAAAGAGATCATAACTCCTCTAGTTTCTCTTTATGGACTTATTGCACTTGTGATTTCTATTTTTTTAGCTATAGTTTTTGCTTGTTTCCTTTCTAAGCTGATCTCCTCTTCTTTAGCTATCCTTTATGAAGGTGTAAAAAAGATTGAAAAAGGGGATTTTGCCAGCCGCATAGTTTTGAAGACTCGTGATGAATTTAATAATCTTTCTTTAGCAATTAATAGTATGGCTAAGGGATTGGAGGAACGAGAACGATTAAAGACTGGATTTGCACGTTATGTTTCTCAATATGCTTTAGAGCAGCTGCTTAGGTTAGATAAACCCATTTCTTTAGTGGGAGAGAGAAAGAAAGTCACACTCCTTTTTTCAGATATTAGAGAATTCACTACTCTTTCTGAAAAACTTCCTCCTGAAGAGGTGCTACAACTCCTTAATGAATACTTCCAAGAAATGATCGAAGTGATTTTTAGCTATAATGGAACTTTGGATAAATTCATTGGTGATGGGCTCATGGTAGAATTTGGAGCCCCTTTGGAAGATAAATGGCAGGAGCTTCATGCTGTTTTAGCGGCAATTCAAATGCAATTTCAACTTGATACTCTTTCTAATAAATGGAAATCAGAAGGGAAACAACCATTGAAAATGGGGATAGGTATTCACACTGGTCTTGCTGTTCTTGGCAATGTTGGTTCAGAAAGAAGAACAGAGTATACAGCAATTGGCGATACCGTGAATATTGCAGCTCGCTTAGAGCAAGCAACCAAAGAGGTAGGAAAGTCAATCCTAGTTTCAGAAAGTGTATATGAAAAAACCAAAGCTCACTTCATTTTTGAAGACTTACATCATCTTCGCTTAAAAGGGAGAACAGGAGAGGTTCAGGTCTATGCACTTGATCCTTATCAGCAGAAAAACCTCCATCAGATCGAGCTTACCTACGAATTTCGCCAGCTGCCTCAATATAGTGATGAATAAGTCTTAATAACCTGAGTTTTACCCAATGTGCAACTTGAAGAAAAGAACATAACCTACTTATTCTTATAAGGTGAGCATTAAAAACTCTTAACAAGGAAGGTAGGTTATGTTCTTTTCTTCAAGTTGCACATTAGACTTCTTTCGAAACTCCATTTATTTGCCAAAACAACGATTTTTGCCATCTCTAAAAACCGCTTTTTTCAGCCATGTGTTCCCACATTGTCTTTAAAATCGTTTTTAAGACCTGTCTGCTTCTTATGTAAAACTGGCCTAAGTGAATGCGAAACCTAAGAAGAGGGTTCAGCAGAAATAGGCTGGGAAGCTTCTTGGATTGGTAGAAAGGAAATACTCTTAATAATCTCTTCAGTTGAAGTTTCTAGTTTTGAAGTCTCTGAAGCTTTTATTTCTTCAACTTTTTCTGTTTTTATAGTTTGTGAAGCAGGTATTTCTGCAGTTGTCTCAGGCGCGTTTACTTTTACATCCTCTTTTGTTATTCCTTGCTCTATAGTGGTTTCTTGCTGCACAGCTTGTTGCTCTTGTACAGGAAGTGCAGGTGGCTGAAGTGCTTTTTCCATGCCTATTTCTTTAGGGGTAAAAGAATTGATGAATCGGGCAAGATCGTCTCGGATGCTCTCTCGTTTTTCCATAGGATAAGTCATTTCTATTTTATAGAGTGTATTTCCAACCAGAATAAGTGTACCTGCAGTTTCCATAGTCTGTAGGTAGTGTTCATAGTCTAATGCAGGGTAATTTTTAAAAGTATTAGAGCTTTTACCTACTAAGTTAGGCCCTCGCAGCTCTCTCATAAGAATCGATAGGGCTCCTTTCAAAACAAAACCAGGGCTCCACCGAACCCATTGATCAGGAAGAATTGTATAGCTAATAGAAATGGTGCAGTTTTCAAGATGCTGACACCGGTATTCTTGATAAGGCAAAGATCCTTTTCCTCCAGGAAGAAGGAGGGTTTTAGCAATTGGAGTTGGTTCTTTTGGAAGAAAGACACTAAATGTTTTGCCCTCAGGAGAAAATTCTATCCAATTGTCTAAAGTAGATCCTTTTTTTAGGACCTGATGAAAGTTAAAGCGTAAATTTTTTTCTTGAAAAAGAGCTTGATAATAATGGAAACCAACTAAAGCAAGAACCATTAGCAAGGTGAGAAAAACAATTTTTTTGATTGAGAATTTCTTTTTTTGCATTATCTCTTCCACTTAAAAATTTTAGTGATGCATTTATTGTATCTTACAAAAGGGTTAAAAACAAGAAAATAAAGATTTTTAACAACTAAAAAATTTTAATTATTTTATTTCAGGTTGCTCAGGTATAGCAAACGCTCCAACTATATAGGTGATTAAAATAGGAAAAATACCTGTGAGAATCATTGTAAAAAGCATCATAAGGCGGATGATTGTAGCATCTATGTTCATTAGATCGCTCATCCCGCCGCAGATTCCAGCACATTTCCGATTGCTCCTAGAGCGATATAATTTTTTGCATTCAAATTGAATATAAATAGGAGGTCCTAAGGGAATGATCATCCATCCGATCAAATAACAAATAGCGAGGGGAAGGATTCCTGTAAAAATACAAATTGGCACGAAAAGAAGACGTATGATGGTAGGATCAATCCTTAAAAAACGTCCTAACCCGCCGCATACCCCTGCAATTTTCCTATCCCAGCGATCTCTAGTAATGGTTCTCATACCAATTAATATAATCTAGAAAAAAAAGAATTTCTAGGGAAATTTGACAGTAAAAAAATTTTTTTATAGCGTCTAAAAAAGACAAGCGACAGAGGCAGTAGCTATTTGGGAGGATAAAGCAGTAGTGATTCATGGGAATGTATGCGCAAAGAACCTGAGAAATCGGAATTTCGGCTTAGCCAAAGCTATAGGGTTCAACGATCTTAAATGGTTTGCTATTTCTAATGAGCTGAGTTTTAGGTTCAGATTCGTTCATTATCAAAGATCTTTTCGTAGGTTTGCTTCTTTTTTTTCTAGGGAATATCGGCTGCGCATGCTCTTTTCGCAAAAAAAGAATCAAACTCCCCCGAAAACCTCTGTTGATTCTGAGCAAATTGAACCCAAAGCTCAGGTTAATATTCAATCATTTAGGACCGTCGAATGGCAAGCGCTTTCACGCATAAGTCCCAAGGCAATGAATCTCTGGGAAGCAGCATGAAAAGAAAGGCTTTTGTTCTTCTTTGTCTTTTTTTTTTAACTAATGCTTTCTCTGCTTCTCCTCGAACCCCGATAGAGGATCCTTCCCTTCTTTCGTTAGGAATGGGGATTTTTAATGTGGTTAGAGGAGCAAAAACAACAAACTTTCAGCTCGAATTTCGCTCTAGCTATCCTTTCTATAGGAATTATTTTCTCTTTGTTCGTCCCCTAGTCGGAGCCATGGCCACTGCTACCGGTTCTGGATATTTTTATGGAGGAGTTGCCTTTGATTTCTTTCTTTCTCCTCAAGTTGTTTTTAC
>JACPWA010000124.1 GCA_016191565.1 Simkania negevensis
GTCTAGTGATAGAGATCCTTCTTTATTTAGGAGACAAGGAAATACGCATCAGCGCACGTGTATGTAAACAATGGTGCGAAGTGCAAACCTGTCATGCAGTACAAAAGGAATTGATTACTCGTTATGCATTTGGCAAGAGGCAGTGGAATATGTACTTTGGTGACATCGGAGAAGAGCCCCCTCTTCCTTCCGATATCGGTACAATCCTTCACAGTCCTTGCCCCATTTGGTCTGGCAAACAGGTGCGAGAAACCCATCTACTGGTGCTAGTGCCTGCTACAGTAAATGGAAAGCTTCTTACTTTAGAAAGCTTAGAGGAGCTCGTGAAAAAACCTAAGAAGGGGAATGCTACCCAATATAGGGATTTCTGCCCAGGAAGAAATGAAAAGATTTGTGTAGAGAAAAACACCTGGATGCTCCTTACCCGCGATGTGCTGCCAGGGAGCCGCAAGCAGCCTTATGACAAGCAAGTCGCCTTAGTGGGGGAGCTCACTAAAAAAGCTAAAGTTTCCTATGCTGTGCCTCGTTTGATCGAGGTAGCGACCTCTCTTTTTATGCAACATGTAAGAAGCGGGGAGCGCCTTTATAATGATAGCCCTGAGATCTATACGCGCTGCCAAGAGAAATATGATGGTCAATGTCCCGTGGTCATTGGCGGTTTTTCCGCTTCGGGGGTCTGCGTCGTCGGCTACGACTACGGGAACGACGGCGTTGGGACCATGCGAGAGATTTAGGGCCTTTGGCCACTGGTTTTTTGGCTTTGGAGGGGAATTAAAAAAGTGAAATGAGATTTAAAAAAAGAGATGTAAATCGACTTTTTTTAAATAAATGACGGCGAAATTACAGAAAAAGTTTGCATTGTCTAAAATAGATGGCTACACAAAACAAAGGTCTGCAGAAGCAGATCAGAGAAGTACATTTTCCAACTATTAGTAGTTAGGATATTCAATATTTTTTTTTGATATCTCTTTTTTTTCCGATCCTATACAATTACCCCTTTGACAAACAAAGGGCCTCTTGCATAACTTGAGGAGGCTAATTATAAAGGTTAGCTATTTAAGCTGGGAGTTTTCTATGGCACTTAAAATTCGTCTGAGACAACAGGGGCGAAGAAATCAATATACTTATCGGGTAGTTGTGACAGATTCTCGCTCTCCAAGAGATGGGAAATATATTGAAATGATCGGGCACTATGATCCTTATGTAGAAGGAAATAAAAGCATTGTCCTGAAGGAAGATAGAGTCGACTATTGGATTTCTAAAGGGGCTCAGCCTACCGAGAAGATGGAAAAATTGATTAAACGGGGTGCGCCAAGAGCGATGAAAAGTCTTCGCGACAGCCGAGCAAAAGCTCAGCTAAGGAAGAGGAAGAAAAAGCCTGTTAAACCAGCTAAGTAAAGCTTAAACGCACTCTCTTCCCATGCTTTCTTTTGATATAGTGTCCCTTTTTCCTTCCTATTTTGAAAGTCCTTTGCGAGTAAGTATCTTAAAGAGGGGAGTGGAAAATGGGCTCTTGGCCTTCCAGCTTATCGATATTCGAAAGTTTGCAAAAGGGAAACATCAGCAAGTAGATGACCGCCCTTATGGAGGAGGTCCTGGGATGGTGATGATGGCGGAGCCAATTATTGCTGCCATCAAGGAGGTAAAAAAGGGAAATTCCTATGTTATTTATCTTTCTCCGCAGGGGAAAGTGCTCACCACGGAAGACTGCAAGAGGCTCGCTAAAAAGGAGCACCTGATTCTTCTTTGTGGCCACTATGA
>JACPWA010000085.1 GCA_016191565.1 Simkania negevensis
GGTGGGAGGTCTTTTTTGAACGAGAGAGTAAAGGGTGGGAAGGTCAATGATCTCTTCACCTGCTGTTTGCAGATTTTCCAAAAGATTAAAGAGATGGCGCCCATCTCCTTTGGAAAGGGCAATCAACGCCTCTTTTACCTCGGGGCTAAAGGGAGCTTTCTTTTTCTTTTCTTCAAAACAGGAGATCATTTTAGATAAATTCTCCTCTCCAAGGGGAATCAACTTAAATACCCTAAGACGGGAAAGAAGGGCATCATTGATAGCAAACGAAGGATTTTCTGTAGTAGCGCCGATAAGGGTGAGGTTCCCATTTTCAATGAGGGGGAGAAAAAGATCTTGCTGCGCTTTATTAAGCCGGTGAATTTCATCGAGGAAAAGGAGGGGTTTTTTGTTATAAAAAAGAGGATAATTCTCTTTTTCCTTGAGGAGTTTCTTAATTTCAGCCACCCCACTTGTCACCCCCGTTAGAGAAATAAAGTTAGGGTCAAAGGCTTTGGCATAGAGTCTAGCAATGGTTGTTTTGCCACATCCAGGAGGTCCCCATAGGAGAATCGAAAGAGGCTGCCCTTTCTCTACAATTTTTCTTAAAAATCCCTTTTCCCCAGTTAAATGTTCTTGACCAATCACTTCTTCAAAGCTTTTTGGGCGGAAGGCTTCAGAAAGGGAGAGGTTCATTTGAGCTCCAATCTATCTTGGAGACAAGTGTAACAAAGTCTAGTGCTGCAAATCAAAAGTTTTTGCTGTTTGGGTTACATCAAGGCCGAAACATCAAAAATTAAGTTTACAGATCTTTGTGCTCGATTTCCAAAGATTCGATATTTTGCACCCAATCTGCTTTCTTTAATCGATAGATGAGAAAGGGGAGAGAAATGAGGAAAAGAAGCCCTCCTAGCAGGGTTGCTTCATAAAGGAAAAGATTGCCAATTAGAATATTCGCAGGAGGGACAAATCCGAGAAGAATCGCACTTGAAGAAGCAAGAGTGCCAACGCTAGCTACAAGCCAGATCCCTTTATGGGGATGAGGAATTTGATAGAGCCTAGGAACATGAGGATGAGTATAGCGAAGTCGAATGGCAGAAAGAAACATCAGAATATACATGAAGAGATAAACTTGAGCGGAAAGGATGCTCAAGATCCAATAAGCAGTGCTAATCGAAGGCATATAGAGGAAGATCAAGGAGAAGAGGGAAACGATAATTGCTTGGAAAAGAAGAAGACGAGTTGGTATTCCACGTGTATTGAGCTTTTGAAAAAAAGGGGGCAGATTCCCATGAATAGAGGTAGTATGAAGAGCTTTGATCGGTCCAATGATCCAAGAGTTGACCTCAGCTACGGCTCCAAAAACAAGCATGATGGCTAAAAGGGGTATGAGGAAAGAGAGTCGGTAGTTTTCTAGATAGGCTTGAAGAGCTTCCATTAGACTGGTGACTAGGCTAATTTTAGCATGGGGAATGACAATAGCGATGGAAAGCGAGCCGAGAGCAAAAAGGAAAAAAGTGATAGTTGCTGCAAGAAAGATCGAAAGGGGATAGTTTTTTTTAGGATTTTTTACTTCTCCTGCATAACCAGCAGAGACTTCTAACCCAGCAAAAGCAAGAAAAAGACCTGAAAGGAAGACCAGATTTTCAATTTTACTAAAATCGGGGATCATAGCGGAAAAAGAGAAAGGAATTTGGACAGGTTTCTCTCCTATTATCCAAGAAATACCAAGGCCAATAATAAAAAGCCCTGGGATAATGGTACCCAAAACAACTCCAAAAGAGCTGATGATCGTTGAAATTTCGATTCCAAAATAGTTGGCAAGAGTCATCCCCCAGAAAATCGTTAATACAACTATTTGAATGAATATCTTATTTGTAGCCAGTAGGGGATTAAAGATGTAAGCAATGGTAACAGCTACAAAAGAAAGAATAGCAGGATACCAACTGACATTATGGATCCACTGAAACCAGATGGCTAAAAATCCCCACCTATCGCCAAATGCCTCACGCACCCAGATATAAATTCCTCCTGATCTTGTCCATCCTGTAGCTAGTTCTGCAGAAACTAAAGCAGAAGGGATCAAAAACAAAAGAGCTACAAGGAGAAAAAGAAAAATCATAGAATAGCCGAATTCAGCTACCAGAGAAAGGTTTCGCAGGCTAGCCATAATCGAAACATTGTAGAGGGCTAGAATAATAATAGAAATTTTCCGTTTTTGTTTCATTATATTTTGATATTTAATAACTTATGATTGATTTTCCTGTTCTTGTAAATGATTCCCTCTGCTCTTCTTTTTTGCGTAGGGTGAGTGATTCATCACTGCCATATATTAAAACTCATAGAAACTTTTCCCTTGACATTTCTGCTTTCCACCCTTGCTTATCGCTCATACTCTTAAACATAAGCTACTTCGCACGTTCAAAAACCAAAGCGCTGGGGTGAAAGCGTCTATTGTAGTTACATAAAAACAAGTGATAAAGAATAGTTTTCTAAAGGTCTATAGTTTTTTGAGTTTATGATTAATATGTTTATTTTAAATATCTTATGATTTTATGCTATTTAGAGTTTAAACCTATTCTGTATGTAGCAGTAGCTTTCTTATTTTAAAAAATGGTTCATTAACAAAACTTTTTTGTAATAAAATGAGTAATAGAACAAAATTTAGTCGTTTTTTTTGACTAAAATGAAAAAAAATATTTTTTTATTTTAAAAAAAAATCCCTTCTAGGATTGCTTTTGAGCAAACATATTATTTATGGTTTTGCTTTAACATCTTACTTATTTAAAATTTTATTTATTTTTTAATTATAAAAAATATATATTAATAGTTGTAGGATGTAATAGGTTTTATTGGCGCTAGATTTGATTCAGCTTTAAAACCACAACAAAAGTTATAAGGAATTGCAACAAGGAGCAAAAACCATGGTCGCTAAAAAAAGAAAATCAAAAAAAACAGCAAGAAGAAAAGCTGCTAAAAAAACTACTCGAAGACGAAAAACTACTGGAGCAACCAAAGTTAAACGTCGCCGAAAAAAAGTTAAAAAAGCTGCTTAGTCCTCTCGTTAATTAAGAATGGATTTTCGTTCTTATTATAAACGAGCAAGCCTTTTGACTTGCTCGTTTTTTTATTTATACTTTCCTTCCATCACGATTTCAGAAAGGGGCTTTCTCGGAGAAGGCGCTTCCCGTTTTTGAATCTCTACGGGGAGATTTTCTTTTTTTCCTTTTTTCCCAATCGCAATAATCGCCTCTACTTGGTAATCTGGAGGAAGGGCGCAGACTTGACTTGCTTTTTGATAATCAAACCCCTCCATTCCATGAGTGACGTAGCCGCGATGTGTTGCTTCTAAAGCAAGGTTTTCCCAGGCAGCTCCAGTATCAAAACTGTGCGTAACCGATGCTTTCTGGTTGTGTTCAAATACCTTATGAGAAGCTATAACCACTAAAGCAGCAGCATTTTTTGCCCAACTTTGATTAAATGCAACAAGGAGCCCTAAAAACTTTTCCCAAGAGGGGGTATTTCTCCTTGCATAAATAAACCGCCAGGGTTGTGCATTATACGAAGAAGGGGCCCAGCGGGCAGCTTCAAAGAGGGGCATAAGCTCTTCTATACTCATCTCTTCTCCTGACATCGCTCTCGGCGACCAACGAGAGAGAAGAAGGGGGTGGATAGGAAACTCAGGAATTCTAACTTCTTGGATTTCAGGGGAAAGTTTTTCTGTCATTGGAGAGCCTATGGGTTAGGAGAATGATAAAGTTTTTTTTATCACAATATGAACGATTTTAGCTACTCCAAAGGAGATCAATATGGAGCCCAGTACATCGCTGAGATAATGATCAAGGAGAAATATCCGGCTACTAGATAGCAAACAGGCGGCAAAAAAGAAGAGAAAACGGTAGCGTGGATAAAGAAAAATAAGGGAGAAGGCTAGAGCAAAGACGCTCATTGTATGCCCAGAAGGGAAAGATTGAAAGTGAGAATCAAAACTAAAAAAGTTAAAGCCATGGCTTCCCTCTTTTATAAAAATATCAGGGCGCATCCGTCCAATGATTACCTTGAGTATTCTAGAAAGCACAACTGTAATACATTGGGCAAGAGCAATTTCAAAAAAATTAAGAGAGAGAAAACGAAGTTTGCTTATGAAGCGGGAAAGAAAATAAAGGCTGAGCCAAATAAAGAGATGAAGAGGGGGAAGAATGAGAAGACTTAAAAATTCAAAAAAAAGGCGATAAGATCGATCTGATGTTTCATAGGGGAAAAGAGCATTAACCAGGGGAATATCTATAAATAAGTAGGCTAAGATAGCCAAACCAACGAGAAGAAGGGGGAAAAAGAAAGGCTTGTATTTCTGAAGCTTTACCATTGAAGATCTATAACATTAAGAGCGGTCTTTAAGCATTTTGAAAAGTTTTAGAAAGAAGAGGAAGAGAGTGACTGTAGTTAAAAAAAACATGAGGCCAGATGGGAGAAATTGAAAGGATAAAATATACCTCAAGGCAAAGAATCCCTCTAGTAAAAGAAGAAGAAGAAAAGATAGATATATACCCCACCTGCGATAGCTTAAGAGAAGCACCGCACTAAAAAGAAGGCTGAGGCTGAAAGTGCTTCCCATCAGAAGAGAGGGAAGGCTCCGCTTAGTTAAAAATCCGATAAATCCCCCCATAAAAAGAAGAATAGAATAACTAAGAACTAAGATCCCTGTAAATTTAAAGAACTTACCTGTAAGAACTTTTCCTTGCTCCACTATGCGCCTCCTTGAGGTGCTCAAGAGATTCAATTGCAGATCTTAATCTAGAGACAAGATTTTTGTATAGGAACATTAAACAATTGTATTTACGTTGCGCATAATTAAGGACTGGAATATACCTGCCTTGTAAAAAGGAGGCGCACATGGCAAGTAGGCTAGAAATAAGCATGAAATATACTAGCGATGTTTGTCCGCGCGCAGCGCGGTCAGGTCGCTCCCTGCTTGCGCCATTTTTTCTCCCATGAGCTTGAATGCCTCAAGCGCCATTTGTAGTTGCGGAC
>JACPWA010000086.1 GCA_016191565.1 Simkania negevensis
CTCACTTCTCTCTTGGGCAAAAAAGCTTTGGCCTGTTCAAAGCTCTGAGCTAAAAAAAATCATTCCCCTTCTCTTTCTTAAATTTTTAATATCTTATATCTATTCTGTATTAACCTCAGTCAAAGATCCCATTGTTGTTACAGCTCCGCATGCTGGAGCAGAAGTGATTCCTATCCTCAAAGGAGGATTGGTTTTTCCTCTTTCGATTTTCTTTGCTATCTGTTATTCGAAGTTCAGTAATATTTTTAAACCTACCCATCTCTTCTTTAGCATCATCTCTTTTTTTTTAATCACTTTCACCCTCTATGGTTTTTTTCTCTACCCGAATGCTGATCTTTTAAGCCCCCATCAGTCTGCTGATTGGCTCTTAGGCCATCTCGGACATAAGTTCGCCCATTGGATTGCTGTTTATCGGAATTGGATCCATGCCCTTTTCTTTGTCCTTACCGAAATGTGGGGGCAAATTGTGATCTTCCTCCTCTACTGGGGCTTTGCTAATAATATCTGCCTTGTAAGCGAAGCAAAACGGACCTATACCCTCTTTATTGCCGCTGGGAATATTGCGGCTATCTTAGCTGGTCCTATTGTTCACCATCTCAGTGCAAAATATGTAAACCTTTCTTTTGATTATACTCTGCAAGCAATTACCTATCAGGTACTCCTTGCTGGAGTGTTAATTTTAGGGATCTATTGGTGGATGTGCCGCTATGTGATTACCAATAAAAGATTCTATAATCCTGAGCTTAAAAAAGAGCAATTCAATGAAAAAACCAAACTCTCCCTTTTAAAAAGCATCAAACATATCTGTTCCTCAAAATATCTTTTAAGCATTGCTGTTCTCGTTATCGGTTGTGCTCTTTCAATTAATATGATTGAAGTCACCTGGAAAGCTCATCTTAAGGATCAATACCCCTCTACAGGTCAACTCGCCCAATTTGTTGGTACAATGACAGGAACAGTAGGGGTTATCTCACTTATTACCGTCTTTTTCCTAGGGAATAACTTCCTTCGCATTTTCGGATGGAACTTCAGTGCTCAAATTACTCCAGTAGTTGTTACAATCACGGGGCTTTTATTCTTTGTTCTTAGCTACTTTCAATATGAACTTGCACCCTATATGGCAATGATAGGAGTACAGCCCTTAATTGTTCTCATTCTATTCGGAGCCTTCCAAAATATTATTAGCAAAGTAGTAAAATACTCTTTTTTTGATTCTACTAAAGAAATGGCCTATATTCCCCTTGATCAAGAATCCAAAGTCAAAGGAAAAGCTGCTATCGATATGGTCGGATCACGCCTCGGTAAATCCAGCTCTTCTTGGATCCAACTTTTTCTCATGTTTCTACTCAGTACTTCTTCGATTTTCCCCGTTACTCCTTATCTCATTCCGATCCTTATAGCCGTAGGAGTCTGTTGGTACTTCGCTGTCCGTTACATCAATAAAGAGTTAAAGACATTCGAAGAAAAAGAGAAAGAGCTTTCCTATCTGGTAGCAGAGGAAGCTCCTTCTACCACTTTAGAAGTAGAAGCTAAGCCTTTCTAGTGCTCTGCAAGCTTAATTTTTGCTACTTGAAGCTGCGTCAAAAGACCTCCAGGGGCTTTGACACAGCTTAAAACTGCAATTTTCAATTGTGTTTGGCATTATATAGTAGATTAAATTTTGGATGATAA
>JACPWA010000087.1 GCA_016191565.1 Simkania negevensis
ATCCAAAGCTACCTCGCATTTAAGGGGAAAACGGGAAAACATGATTTTACTATTTTAGAGGAGATGGGGATTATCCTTCTTCGGCAAGGGGCAAAAAAGGGGGATGAGAGCTCGCAACTTCTCAGCATGTATGGAGCTAAGGTGGGAGGAGTGGCTGAAGGAATCGATATTTATGAGCTTGGCATTTCTTCCCAAAATCCCCTTACACAGATGGCTGCAATTGGATTTTTAGCTGAAACGCAAGATGATCGAGCTGTAGAGATCTTATTAAAAGCTTTCCATACTTATTTTCTAGAAATGCACATGGAGGCTGCTTATGCGTTAGCGAGCAAAAAATCGCCTATGGCAATTGGAGTGATCCATTCTCTCATGGAAAAGCTTCCTCCCTATTTCCGTGTCTATTTCCCCGAGCTTTTTGCCATGATTGGCACAAGGGAAGCCATGGCCATTCTAAGTGATCTGGCTTCTGATCCACAGACCCATGTGAGGCTCGCTGCATTTCTAGCGGCAGCAAAATATGGACGGGATGACTTTTTGAGCTCTATTCGGGCAGCAGCAACCCATCCTGAGGAAGGAGAACAAGAAGTTGCGGCCATGGCTCTTGGATATTTAAGAGATTCTCATTCCATTCCCCTATTAAAGAAGCTCTCTGCTTCTCCTCATAGCAATGTGAAGCTGGCGGCTGCCCATTCCCTTTCCCTTTTGGGGCTTCACGAATACCGAGAGGTAATGATCGATCTGGCTCAGAAAAAAAATCCCTTTGCCATCTCCCTTCTCGCTTCTGTTCCCGGAAGTGAACCTCTCCTCGTGGCACTTTTAAGAGATTATAATATGCATGTGAAGTTTAATGCTGCTCTTTCTCTTTTAAGGCGAAAAGATCCCCGGTGCCTTTCCCTAGTTGAAAAGATCTTAATTCGAGATGAGAGCGATTTAGGATTTGAGCCAGCTTTTTCCTCAGGCCATTCGCTGATGACATGGAAAGCAATACTATCAGCTACCCAGCAGGCAAAGGAAAAAAAGGTCGATATCCCCTCAATTACCTTATCTCTTCGGGAACAGATTTTACAAGAGGCGCTTGAACTGCCTGAGGAGATATTTCTAGAGCTTGCTAGAAAAGTTTTCTATGCGAATCAAAAAGATTTAATTCCCCTTCTGGTGCGCCTCTTGCAAAACCTACAAAGTGAAAAAGCAGTTGCTCTTCTAAAAGAGCAGTCTGAGCGCCCTGGATCTCCTTTAGTAAGAAACTATTGCCACCTAGCTCTTTACCGGATGAAGGAGAAAGGATCTCATAGGGAAGTTTTATACAAGTGGATTGAAGAGCAAAAATCAGAAGCCTTGATCCGCTTTCGTCCTCTTCTCCCTTGGACAGCAAGAGAAGGGGCGCACTACTCTTATCTCCTTACTCCTGAGGAAACCTCTCGCCTCCTCATCGAAGCTTTTGAAACTCTTGCTGAAAGCGATGATGTGAGCAGCATCGATCTTTTACTCAAAGTAATTGCTGAGGGAAATGAGAAGAATCGCTATGCGCTTGCCGGCCTTCTTTTAAAGGCGACCCAATAATGAATAGGCTTTTTGTTTGTTTTTTTCTTCTCATGGCCACAGCCTTTGCTAAGGAAAAAGAATTTAACGAGGTGACTCTCCATCTAAAAGAGCCCACCTACCAAGAGGGAAAGATACTTACCAATCAAGGGGGAGTCATCACTACGGGGAAATATCGGATCCAAGCACAGACAATCACTTATATCGATAAAACAGAAGGGGGAAAACAGGTACAAAAGCTCATTGCTGAGGGAGATTTAATGATCGATGATGGCTCTCAAGTACTTGTAGGACGTCGCCTCGAATATGATTGTATCACAAAAACAGGGATTGTCTATCAGGGAGCAGTAGGATTTGATTTATGGTTTTTGCAAAGTGATAGAATCATTTTCCATCCTGATCGAAGTTTATATCTTTTCGATGCCTCGCTCAGCACAGGAGAAACGAAGGAAAGAGAATGGGAAATCCATTCCAAAAATGTCTATGTCTCAAAGGAAAAGATTCTAGAGACAAAAAATGTCACAGTCCGGGTGGCGCGCAATCCGATCTTCTATCTCCCTTTTTATAAAAGCGATCTTAGTGAAAGCAGAGATTCTCCGGCTCGCTATATGTTAGATTGGGATCGCGGTCCTAAAGCTTCGATGCGCTATCGGGTCTATTCTTCAAAGCTTTTTAAGCTCTTTTTCCGCCTAGACCTCCACACTAAAATCAAAGATGCAAAACTCGGAGTAGGAGGGGCTGTAGAATCAGAATATCTGTCAGAAGATGGAAGAAAAAAGATGGTGACCAAAAATTATTTAGCAAGAGACAGCTATTTTCGCGATATTAATCCTGATACATTGGCCACTAGATACCGTTTCCAAGGACTTTATAAAACAAGCAATGAAACAGGGAAAGCAGATTTTCATCTTGTCTACGATTGGATGAGCGATAAAAATATGCCTAGTGATTTCAAAAGCAATGATTTTGAACAGGGAGCAGTAGGAGAAACAAAATTAACAATCCGGGGCCGCAAAGAGGGAATGATAGCAGGGGTTGATGCCCGCCCACGACTCAATTCTTTTCAAGGGCTCAAACAGGAGTTTCCCTCTATTTTCTTTAATTTTCGTCCTCTTGAAATAGGAAGGTCGGGGATCATTTCTCAAAATCGACTCGATTTTGCTTATCTCGATTATGTTTCTGCCAAACAACTTAACCCTTTTATCCCCAATTTCGAGTCAATTCGGCTTCAGGCCTCTCATGAGCTTTATCGTCCTTTCTCCTATCAGGGATGCTCTTTCACCCCTTCCCTTGGAGCTGATGCGATCTTTTATAATAAAAGCCAGAAAAATGCTTCTGAGTTTCAAGGGATTCTTCGCTATGAGTTCCTCTTAAATACTCATCTTTCTAAAAACTACCCCAAGGTTAGACATCTATGTGAGCCGTATATCCACTACCAAGGGATCTTTCATCCTACCCTCTCTCCTGATACCCCCTATATTTTTGACATGCGCGATGGGTATAACCGTTTAAATCTACTTAAAGTGGGAGTGAAAAACGATTACTATTTCTGGAGCACTCCTCTTTTTAGACCAAACTTTTCTGCTGATCTTTACGCCTATACCTTTTTCGGAGCATCGACCTTCTCTAAAACAGTGCCTAAAGCAGAGGCTTTCCTTACCTGGAATTTTCCCTCTGTCATCCTTTCAAGCAAGGTGGGATGGAATTTTGAAAGGCAGGTGCTTGATGTGGTCAATGCCTCTCTCGCCTGGACAATCAACCAAGACTTTGCCTTTAAAACTGAGTTTAGACATAGGAGCCGCTTCTACTGGCGAAGAAGTCAGAAAGAAAACTTCATCATGGAAGTCACCCGTCCTATTTCAGAAACACCCTTCTCGCCCGCCTGCACATGCGCATTGCTCCTGAATGGACTTTTAGACTGGAATCCCACTTTGGATGGGGAAGAAAAAAAGATCCCGATTATGAAGCGGTAAAAGCAGAACTTGTGACCACCCTTTTTACAAGCTGGCGTCTTAGCGTGGGGTATACTTATACCCCAACCCCGAAACGGATGATTTATGACGGGTTTATGGTTAGACTCGACCTAATCAACAAATAGCAAGTGGGTTAGCGGTGAGGATGATTATAGCGCTTTTTGAGATTTTGCAACGCTTGCTTAATCTTTATTTTCTTCTTAGGATCGATCCGATCAATGAAAAGCACTCCATTGAGGTGATCATTTTCATGCATCAGGTTCCGAGCGCGCCAGCCTGTAGCATCTTCAGAAATTTTATTTCCATGGAGATCAATTGCTTCGACATGCACTTTGAAAGGACGGGTGACTTCCTCATAAACCCCCGGAATCGATAAACATCCCTCTCCATGCGTCCACATCTCTTCAGAGGGAAGGGAAAGCTCCGGATTGATAAAGATTTTCGGAGGACAAAGAATCGGCATCCCCTCTCGATCCATCCCATTATCATAGCGGGTAACAAACATTCGAACAGAAGCTCCAACTTGAGGAGCAGAAAGACCCGCCGCATCATGTTCAAAAGCAGTTTCAATCAGATCTTGGGCCAATTGTCTGATCTCATCGGTGATCGTTTCAACGGGAACAGACTTGATTCTTAAAATTTCATCTCCATAAT
>JACPWA010000133.1 GCA_016191565.1 Simkania negevensis
GAAGATTGTAATCAGCATGGGAGTTGGAGAAGCAGTTAAAGATAAGAACATCATCCAAGATTGCGTAAAAGAGCTCTCCTATATTTCAGGACAAAAGCCGATCGTTACTAAAGCGCGCGTATCGATTGCTAATTTTAAGTTGAGAGAGGGACAAGCGATTGGACTTAAGGTGACTCTTCGTGGAAAGAGGATGTATGATTTTTTCGATCGCTTTACTAATATTGTATGTCCCCGAATTCGAGACTTTCGAGGCTTTAAGAAGAGAGGAGATGGAAGAGGATCTTATACGTTAGGGCTCGACGATCATCAAGTATTCCCCGAACTAAAACTCGATGAAGTTAAGAGAGAGCAGGGGATGAATATTACCTTTGTAACGAATGCAAGTAACGAAGAGGAAAGCCTGGAACTCTTGAGACAGCTTGGGCTTCCTTTTATGAAGTAACAGAGAGGAGAATTTGGATGTCAATGACTGATACAATAGCTGATTTGCTAACTAGAATGCGGAATGGAAAGGGTGCTAAGCACAAATATGTCGATGCTCCCTTTAGCACATTGAACCGAGCTATCCTTGATGTCTTGAGAGACAAAGGTTATATCCTGAATTATTTGGTCAGCGAGAAAAAATATAAAATTCGTGTTTTCTTGAAATATAAGGCAAAAACTAACGAATCGGTGATTCATGACCTAAAGATGGTTTCGAAGCCAGGTGCAAGACAATATGTGGGGTATAGAGAAATCCCCCGTGTTCTAAGCGGCCTTGGGACAGCTATTTTATCCACCCCCTCTGGGGTAATAGACGGGATGAAGGCTAAAGAGCTCAAAGTAGGTGGGGAGCTCCTATGTTTAGTTTGGTAACTTGGGTTTTGGTTAACTCGATTGCGTAAATGAGGTAGATGAGATGTCACGATTAGGTAAAATTCCTGTTCCCATGCCAAAAGGGGTCGAAATCAAAGGAACGAAGGGCAAAATAGAGATTAAGGGACCCAAAGGCTCCTTATCGATTACACTGCCAGAAAAGCTTCTTCTTAAAATAGAAGGGGAGCAGGCTGTTTTAACTCTTGAAAAAGAGGATGCTGTTTCCAATGAAAATTACGGTCTTTATCGCTCGATTTTAAAAAATGCTATCATTGGGGTAAGCACAGGATTTGAAAAACAGCTTAGCTTAGTTGGAGTAGGATATCGCGCAGCAGTAAAAGGAGAGGTTCTTGATCTACAGCTTGGCTATTCTCACCCCTCTCAAGTGTCCATTCCAAAAGGGGTGAGCGTTAAGATTGAAAAGAGCGTCCTGATTGTGATTTCGGGGATTGATAAGCAGCTAGTAGGCCAGTTTGCTGCTGATGTCAGGGCAATTAGACCTCCAGAACCCTATAAGGGGAAAGGGGTGCGTTACGTGGATGAATATGTTCGTAAGAAGGCAGGAAAAGCAGCTAAAGGGAAAACCGCCTAGTACTCCATTTTAAAAATTTTTGGTGTTTGGACTAATGTGAAAGTTCTCGCGGTTTGTCGATTGTAAAGCTAGCTGTATTAGTTCAATGCAGCTAGCTTTACAATCGACAAACCCCGAGGCTTTGATACAGCCGAAACATCAAAAACTTTTAAAACGGAGCACTAGAGGGAAATAAATGTATGGTAACTTACTCAAAGACGAAAAAGGCACAAAGAGCTCGAAGAGTCTTCCGCGTGCGGAAGAAGCTAAGAGGTTCTGCACATATGCCTAGATTATCTGTTATAAAAAGCTTAAGGCATATTGGAGCACAGATTATCGACGATGAAAAAGGGGTCACTCTAATAGGCTATAGCACTCTCAATAAAGAGTTGCGGGGGGAAAAAAGATCAAAAGAGCTCGCTAAAAAAGTCGGTGAAAAACTTGCTAAGCTTGCAATGGAAAAAAATATTAAGAAAGTGGTCTTTGACCGAGGTCGCTTTAAGTTTCACGGACTCATTGCTGCTTTGGCAATAGGAGCTCGGGAAGCAGGATTACACTTTTAAAGATGCAAAGAGAAACCTATGAATAAAAAGAAAGCGAAAAAGCAAGAAGAAATTGGTGGCGAATTTGATGAAAAGGTGCTTTATATCAACCGTTGCTCCAAAGTTGTGAGTGGAGGGAGAAAATTTAGCTTTTCTGCCTTAGTTGTTGTAGGAGATGGAAAGGGGCATATCGGTCTTGGTTTTGCTAAAGCAAATGAAGTGGCTGATGCGATCCGAAAGGGGGGAGAAAGCGCAAGAAAAAATATCTATTCCTTTGAACTTTTAGATACTTCTATTCCTCACGAAGTCGTTTCTCAATGGGATGGTGCAAAGATTCTTTTAAAACCTGCTAGCAAAGGGACTGGTGTGATTGCAGGCTCTATGGTTAGAGCCGTTTTAGAGCTGGGGGGAGTGAAAGATGTGGTGGCCAAGAACCTTGGTACGAACAACCCTCTAAATCAGGTGCGTGCTACCTTCCAAGCCTTATTTCAGCTGAAGAATAGAAATGAGACAATGCAAGCTAGAGAGGTGAAGGAATGAAATTATCAGCACTGCCCCGAGGAATCGGGAAAAGAAAAATGAAAAGAGTAGGACGCGGTGTTGGCTCGAAAAAAGGGAAAACCTGCGGCCGTGGAACGAAAGGGGACAAATCTCGCTCCGGATATAAGAGAAGATATGGGAAAGAGGGCGGTCAGCTTCCCTTATTTAAAAAGCTTCCTCATCGAGGGTTTTCGAATGTCCGTTTTCAAAAGAAAAGCTTTGCTCTCAATCTAGATCGGCTGGAACAGCATTTTGAAGATGGAGAAGTGATCAATAAAGAAACTCTCATAAAAAAAGGGTTTCCTTTGCGCCGAGCTGTTGCTGGACTAAAAGTCCTTGGCAAAGGAGTGATTACCAAAAAAGTGGTAGTAGAGGCTAAATCTTTTTCTAAAAAAGCGATCCAGAAGCTAGAAGAAAAAGGGATCGAGTTCAGACGAATATAAGGAAATAATGCTTGCTATCCTTCGCAGAGTTTTTTCTATTCCAGAAGTAAAGAAAAAAATTTTCTTCACAGCTTTTATGCTTCTAATCTGTAGGATAGGCGCCTATATTCCTGTTCCAGGGGTCAATGGAGACCTTGTAGTGACAATTTTTCGACAAATTACAGGAGGAGGGCAAAATCTTTTCCAGCTTGTAGACATGTTCTCTGGAGGCGCTTTTGCTCACATGACCATCATTGCTCTTGGAGTGATGCCCTACATTTCTGCTTCGATTATCATGCAAATTCTTGTCGCTGTGGTTCCCTCCTTGCAAAGAGAGATTAGAGAAGGGGGAGATCTTGGGAAAAGGAAGATGGGAAAAGGGATTCGTCTTATGACGATTGCTCTAGCCCTTTTTCAGTCGGCGCTTCTTGCTAGATATGCTATTGGACTTAACTTAGCACATCCAGGGATTATTGTCCCCACCATGCTTAAGCTGCAGATCTTTGGTTTCTCCTGGCTTTTTTATTTAGTCGTGATGTTTACAATGACAACTGGGACGATCTTTTTGATGTGGATTGGAGAGCAGATCACAGAACGGGGGATAGGAAATGGAATCAGTATGATCATCTCTGTAGGGATCTTAGCTTCTCTTCCGATGACCTTAGGCGCTATTATTAGGGGACTTAATTTAGATTCTCAAGAAATTGGCCAGCTCACCTTTTCTTCAGTGGTGATCCTCTGTATCGTGTTTGTTCTAATTATCATAGGAACGATCCTTGTGATCCAGGGGAATAGAAAAATTCCTCTCCAATATGCAAGACGCGTAGTGGGGCGCTATGAGACACAAGGGGGCAGTTCCCACATTCCTTTGAAAGTGAATTATGCAGGGGTGATCCCTGTAATCTTTGCTTCTTCTCTTCTGATGTTTCCTGCAACTATTGCACAATTTTTAAGTAAAGGAGCCTGGGTCTCTTCGATCGTTGGATATCTTTCTCCTGGCAGCTGGGTATATACCACCCTTTATGTACTTCTAATCCTATTTTTTACTTATTTTTGGACGGCGACCCAATTTCATCCTGAACAGATCGCCTCTGATATGAAAAAGAATGGAGCTTTTGTTCCAGGGATAAGGCAAGGGAAGCCCACACAAGAATTTTTAGAAGCAACAATGAATCGGATTACTTTGGCTGGAGCTTTCTGCTTAGCGCTTATTGCTATTTTGCCCACCCTCGTAGGGAAAGCACTTGGAGTCGATGCAACTATTAGCCATTTTTATGGGGGAACTTCCCTTCTCATTTTAGTAGGAGTGGTTCTTGACACCTCCAAGCAGATTGAATCCCATCTTCTTATGAAGCGTTATTAGTGGAAAAACTGAAGCTAGATCCCAATATGAAGGCCCATGCCTTGACAGATGATGATCTTGCTCGGTTAAATGCCCTTCTTCAATCAGAATATTTAGTAGAAGGAGATTTAAGACGTCGCGTACAAAACAATATTAAACGGCTCATCAATATTGGCACTTATCGTGGAATGAGACACCGTTTAGGATTACCAGTGCGAGGACAAAGAACACGCACAAACTCAAGAACGCGCAAAGGTAAGAGAAAAACTATTGCCGGTAAAAAGCAGGCAATTAAGTAATGCACTTGACGCAAAAAGGAGAGATGGAGAAATAAGAAATTTTGAAAAGACCATCGCTTTAAAAATTACATTCCTATTTCAAATGAATAGGGCAAGAATTGTTAAAGCGATTGAAATTCAAAAAGATTTATTGTCTCTGCTCTTTCTTTTTGCATAAGGTGAGTTAAGTAAAAAAATAAGTAGATTTAAAGAGGAGTACGACCTTGGCTAAGCAAGAGCAAAAGCTAGTAAAGAAAGCGACAGTTAAGCAAAAGAAAAAAGTTATTCGAAGTGTTCCAAGTGGTATTGCTCATGTAAAAGCAACCTTTAATAATACCATTGTGACAATCACAGATCCTTCAGGGAATGTGGTTGCTTGGGGATCTGCTGGAAGGTCTAATTTTTCTGGGTCGAGAAAGTCTTCTGCTTTTGCTGCAACCCTTGCTGCACAAGATGCTGCTAAAATAGCGATGAGCAGCGGAATGAAAGAGGTCGAAGTATATTTAAAAGGGCCTGGCTCAGGAAGAGAATCTGCTGTAAGGGGGCTTCAGAGTGCAGGACTAATCATTACTATCATTAAAGATCACACCCCTATCGCCCATAATGGCTGTCGTCCGAGAAAAAGACGACGTGTTTAATTGCCGTGTAATAGGGCTTAACATTTGAAATAAGGATTCGGAGTAAAGATATGACAGTTAGATATGGTAAGTTTGAATTACCTACCAAGATAAAAATCGATGAAGCTGACCAAAAAGAAACGTTTCTTCGTTTCATTGCTGAACCATTTGAAAGAGGGTTTGGACATACTGTTGGTAATTTGCTTCGCAGAATTATGCTTACTGGCCTCGAAGCTCCCGCGATTATCTCCGTGAAAATGGAAGGGATTCCGCATGAATACATGGCGGTCGAAGGAATTGTAGAAGATGTTACTCACATCATTCTTAACCTAAAAGAATCGCTCCTACGCAAACTTCCCTTAGAAGAGAATAAAGACACTAGAGCTTCTCGGATTGTATCGAAAACACTAGAGATTACTACTGAGATGTTAGAGCAAAATGGGGGGCATTACGAGGTAAAACTCAAAGATATTATTGGTGAAAGCGATTTTGAAGTAGTCAATCCATTGCATCATATCTTTACAGTGACAAAGCCAATGAAAAAGAGGATCGACCTTAAAATCTCTATTAGTAGAGGATATATCCCTTCTGAAAGGCATCACATTGAAGATTTGGTGGTAGATGAGATTGCAATCGATTCGGCTTTCTCTCCTGTCCGTCTCGTTAATTACTTTGTTGAAAATACACGGGTAGGACAAGCAACAGACTATGATCGTCTTGTCCTTGAAGTTACAACCGATGGAAGGGTATCTCCGCAAGAGGCTCTTACCTTTGCTACCCAGATCGGTATTACACATCTAAAGGTCTTTGATGAGCTGAAATTCCAAGAGATCACCTATGATCAAGACGAAGTAGAATCTGATACCGACCGAAATAAGCTGCTCAGCAAGCTCTCTCTTCGCATTAATGAAATTGAACTTTCTGTTCGCTCTACCAATTGCTTGCAACAAGCAAATGTAGAAACCATTGGCGAACTTGTGATCATGCCAGAGCCAGAAATGCTCAAATTCAGAAACTTTGGGAAGAAATCGCTCAATGAAATCAAAGATAAGCTTGAAGAGATGGGACTTCACCTTGGGATGGACCTTGGCAAGTATGGAATTAATAGAGACAATGTAAAAGAAGTCATTGAAGAATACCTAGAAACAAAGGTGGGAGAAGAGCAATGAGACATAGAAATAATACTGGAAAATTAGGAAAGACCTCTTCCCATAGAAGATGTATGATTGCCAATCAATTAAAGTCTCTTGTTGTTTATGGTCGCGTAGAAACAACGGTAGTAAAAGCAAAAGTACTAAGGTCCTATGCAGATCGGCTCATCACACTTGCTAAGAAAAACACCCTAGCAAGCAGAAGAGCTGCCATTGGCAAACTCATGATCCAAAGTAATCCTCTCACTTCTAAAGAAGCAAGAGAGGCCAAAAAAGGAAACCTTGCCGCTTATAATGATGACCGGAAAGTAATGACTAAGCTATTTGGAGAACTTGGACCCCGTTTCGTCTCAAGAGAAGGGGGTTATACTCGAATCATCAAAAAAGAGACTAGAAGAGGGGACCGGGCCGCTCTTTGCCTTATCGAGTACATCGAAGCTTAAGGCTCATAAAATTTACCCTTTACAGTTGATCTTTATCCCATTTATAGTAAAAATTTAGAGCAATTGTAATCTCTGTACCCACAGCGAGCAGATGCTCTGACGAATAAACAGAACTTGTTTGTTTCGAGAAGGGGACAAAATGCTCCCTCTCCGCCTACATGTTAAAGTATGACTCGATTCATGGGCGTTTTCCCAAGAAAGTTATCGCTAAAGAAAAAGAGCTTGAGGTCGATGGCAAAGGGGTGCGTGTTCTTGCTGAAAAAGACCCCAGTAAGCTTCCCTGGAAAGAGCTCAAAGTGGACTACGTGATCGAATCCACCGGCCTTTTTACTGATCTTGAAGGAGCCAAAAGGCATCTTGAAGCGGGAGCAAAGCGGGTGATTATTTCTGCTCCAGCTAAAGGGGAGGTTCCCACCTTTGTAATGGGGGTTAATCACCATAAATACAATCCAGCTAAAGACCATGTGATTTCTAATGCCTCCTGCACTACCAACTGTCTAGCTCCAGTAGTTAAAGTTTTACTAGACAACTTTGGTATAGAAGAGGGATTAATGACCACCATCCACGCCCTAACTGCCACCCAGCCGATCCATGATGGCCCTTCTAAGAAAGATCTGAGAGAAGGACGCTCTGGAATGCTCAACATCATCCCTTCTTCAACGGGGGCAGCTAAAGCAGTGGCTTTATGTCTCCCTGAGGTCAAAGGAAAACTTACCGGTATGGCACTGCGGGTCCCTGTCAGCGACGTGTCTGTTGTGGACTTAACAGTTAAGCTGACGAAATCAACAGATTATGCTACAATTTGCACTAAGATGAAGTCTGCAGCTGAAGGAGAGCTAAAAGGAATTTTAGCCTATACCGACGAGGAGGTAGTCTCCACCGACTTTATTGGAGATACCCACTCTTCGATTTTTGATAGCCGAGCTGGTATTGCTCTTACTGATACTTTCTTTAAGCTTGTCTCCTGGTATGACAACGAAATGGGCTATTCTCATAGGCTGCTCGACTTGATGGGATATCTCGCATCAAAAGAAACGAGATAGAAAAACAACTTTAAACATATGGAATGATGCAGTGGATTTTACACGCGAACCTATCATAGAAACTATTGTGACCCCCAAAGAGGGATATAAGCTCATTGTCCGCAGAAGCAACGGAGCAGAACAAGAGGAATATTCTGTAGACGCCGTAGAAGTGGTCTCTTTTGGCCGCTCTTTTTTTTTCCGTTCTTTGGAAAAACCAAAGGCTTTTCTCTTTCCCATTTCTGAATATGAAATTATCGAGACAAGAGAAACTCGCAGTGTGCTCAAAAAAGCACAAATCGAAAAGTCGATAAAAATTGCTGGCGGAAAAACACCTCCTTCTCAAAGAATAAAAAACTCTGAGGAAGAAGAGACTCCTCCCTCTAAAGAGGAACGGGTTAGAGGAAGAAGAGAAAACCGGAGACGAGAGGTAGAAAGAGAAAGAAAAGAAGAGCCCATCCGCGGTGAGGAACCTACAGAAGAGGAGAAGGAGGTAGAAGAGATCGAAAACTCTACTCTCATTGCTTCTCCTTCCGTTAGACGTACCCTTCTTCCCCCTCCCACTGGTCTTATTTCTGAACAAATAGACCGTTATAAAGACTTTCTCCGCACCGATGGGAAAGAGCGGTCTAGCAAGGAGCCTTCTCGTGGGAAAACAGCCTCTTCTGAGGAAGAAAAAGAAGCAGAGCGGCAGCTCTCTTTCTCCTTTGGAGAAGAAACAGAACCCCCTCTAGAAGAAACTCCTTTATTTGAAGAAGAAGAGGAGAATAGGGTCATTGATTTTGAAAGTGAAGTACCTACCTCTCCTGAAACAGAGGAATAATGGACGAGATAAAGCCGCTCAAAGCAATCCCAAAGGCGATCCCAAGAATAGGACTAGGAGTATTAGTGCTAGATAAGGGACATCTCCTTCTAGGAGAGCGGAAAAATGCCCATGGTGCAGGGACCTGGTCTCCTGCTGGAGGGCACCTCGAATTTGGCGAAACTCCTCAAGAAGGAGCGGTTCGCGAACTTTTTGAAGAGACGGGAATGGAAGCACTTGAACTTGCTCCCCTCTCTTGGACTAATGATTTTTTTCAAGAAGAGGGTAAACACTACATTACCCTCTTTTGGCTTGTCACGAAGTTCAAAAATACTCCTGAAGTTAAAGAGCCCCATAAATGTCTTCGCTGGGATTGGTTCCCTCTAAAAAAACTTCCTCAGCCCCTTTTTTTATCTGTTGTTAATCTATTCACTAAGATCTCGATCGACTCCCTTGAAATAATCGCTTAGCCGCGGTAAGATCCTCTACACTATCTCCATTTATGCGTAAACCTTCTTTGCTCGGATGGTGGAATGGTAGACACAAGGGACTTAAAATCCCTTGGGGGGTAACCCCCGTGCTGGTTCGACTCCAGTTCCGAGCAACTTTATTGAGCCAACCTTCCTTTATTTGTTCGTTCATTTAAGCATGCCTCATTAACTTTCTTTATATGAATAACTTGCATTATTTTGAATGAGCTTCCCTTGCATTTTTGTACCAAAATTGGTAAAATCGACCTCAGAACTTGAGAGCGTCATGGTTGAAGCAATACCTCGTAAGATCGTCAGTGTGGATTTTTATAAGCAAGAAAACGGAAGAGAGCCGGTAAGGGAATGGTTGAAATCTTTACTGAAAGCTGAGCGGCGCACAATCGGGGAGGATATTAAAATGGTGCAAGAAGGGTGGACTTTAGGGATGCCGCTTGTTGGTAATTTAGGGAAGGGGCTCTGGGAAGTGCGGAGTACCCTTCCAAACAGGATCGCAAGAGTGCTTTTTGTCATGCATGCAGGTCAGCTAGTACTCTTGCATGGCTTTATTAAAAAACCCCCAAAGAACTCCTTCACAAGATTTGGAGATAGGGTTAAAAAGAGCAAAAGAGGTTTGGAGAGGATAAATATATGAAAAAGAATAAACATATCGGCTCCAATTTTGATGATTTCTTGGAAGAAGAAGGGATCTTAGAAGAAATCGAAGAGGTGGTAGCCAAAAAGACTTTTGTTTTTCAGATGGAACAAGAAATGAAAAAACAAAAAGTCGATAAAACAGAACTTGCGCAACGGATGGAAACAAGTCGATCTGCTGTCGATCGGATTTTAGATCCGGAATCTCCATCTACTCTTCGCACTTTTGCAAAAGCGGCAAGAGCCCTTGGCAGACACTTAAAAATCAGTTTGGTCTAAAATGTGCTCTAGAAAGTTCTCTTATTACTGTAAGTGCTTAGATAACAAATAATTGCCTTACGATGCTAGAAAGATAGAATAAGTTTTCAGATTATCCTTGGGTTTGAATTTCTCCCCTGGCAAGCACGATCCTGTAACAGGAGAAGCTATAGATTGACTAGATGTCTTTCAGAAGCTGATCTACAGAAGCTTGTTTAAAAGTCTTTGGCTCACCCTATTTAAGGACTAGGAAGAACACAGGAGAGTTTATGAGTTCTATACTTAGCGCGGTTATCAGTTTTTCTATCGCTATCCTACCTATCAAACTGGCTGCCTGGACCTGCATTTGCGGATATACCGATGAAAAAAAACAGAAACTACACATTGGAAAGGATTTTCCAAAATCTTAGCGAATGTCATCCAAGAGAGGAGTTTAATAAGGGTCTTTATGTGCCTTTTTATAATTTAGGGGATGGCGGCAAAATAGATTGGTGGATAGATGCGCGTCATAAGCGATCTAACCGCGGCGGCTTTTATTTGCAATATGAATTGGTGCATCAAAGACATGACCCGCTTAGTAAGTGTTCGACCTACCAGGTTTTTAACGTCCTTAACATTCATGATCAGATTTATTCCAGTTTACTGAAGGAATAGGGACTTAAAATCCCTTGGGGGTAACCCCGTACTGGTCGACCCCAATTCCGATTCTTTAAAATAACCAATGATTTTAGTTGCTTCTTTGGAAATTCTCAGTTGAATGCAATGACTTAGATAGGAGGGCTTGAATGAGTAACTCGGCTAACCACTTTTCATATTCATCTGATGACCAGCCTCGTTCAATAACAAACATACGGTAAAGATCCCTTCCGGTGAAGGCCCAAAGAATATCTCTAATCCTAGAAAAACTAAAGTTGTCTGTAAAAGCCTTTTCATTTGCCATTGCTTCGACTGTTTCTTTTTGTCGCTGATATCGTCTTCTCTCTCTTTCAATTTCTAACCCTTTAAATACTGGATCTAAAATCGATGCTCCTCGCAGAAAGCTTAGTTGAGCCTTCTCAGCATCATAAAGCTGCCTTGCAATGCTGGCAGTAATTTCAAGACGTTTGCGAGGACATTTTTCTTTCTTTCCCTGTTCAACAAGAGCCTCAAACTGCTCGGGTGCAAGCGCTTCATCCATCAAACCTAGCAAAACCCCACGCTTCGATTGAAAAATAGCATAGATGGAAGGGGCGGATACTTGTGCCTCCTGAGCTATCTCTTCTATAGTCGCTTTCTCGAACCCTTTGGACTCAAACAGCATTTTTGCAGAAGCCAAAATACGATTTTTGGTCTTTTGTGACTGTGCTTGTCTTAAATCAGAATGGTAGGATCGTTTCTTTGGTATTGACATATTGAGTATAGTTTACTATAACTAATTAAAAAGTCAAACCCTTATCAAAAAAAAGGATACATATGTCAGAGAAAAATGT
>JACPWA010000134.1 GCA_016191565.1 Simkania negevensis
AGATAGGATTCTACATCCACTTCATTAATGATGCTTAGTTTGTCTTCCACGTGATATATTTCAAGGCTTCCCCGATATTGAATACCGTCTATGAGAAATGTGGTATCAGGATGGGTGGGAACAAGTTGCAATTGAAAAATACCGAGAAAGTTTTCTCCCCATTTAATTCCCTCTTTGTGAGGATAGAGGTAGAATCGTTTTTTTCTACCAAAGCTAAGTTTTTTCCCATTTTCAGGATTAAATACCTGAAAGGGTCCTTTGGCTTCTAAGAGGATGCCTTCCGATTTTTCTTCTAGAAGAACTTTGATGGTTGCCACCTTTTGATTTTCTATGCCTGCTGCTGCATTTATTCCTCTATTTGGGGCTAAGGTTTCTTCTGTATGAAGGAAGCATTTGGGTAGCAGAGTTAGTAGAAGGGTAAGTAAAAAAAAGGGGAAGATTTTTTTAAGTTTCATATATCTGATCTCCATCTTTTGATTTCATAAGAGTTAAACGCCCCAAATGTTTATAGGCTAAAGGGGTGGCTTCACGCCCCCTTTGTGTGCGCCTTAAAAATCCTTGCATAATTAAAAATGGCTCATTTACTTCAGACAAAGTAGAGGGCTCCTCACCAAGAGCTGCAGCAATGGTGCCAATCCCCACAGGACCTCCTTGATGATGGTCAATAATGTGGCTGAGTATTTGTTTGTCGAGTTCATCTAATCCTTTGTGATCAATATCGAGCATTTCTAAAGCACTTCTTGTTGCTATATGGTCGAGTTTATTATCATTGCGCATCTGGGCATAGTCGCGCACCCAGCGCAGCAGATTGTTGGCAATTCTTGGCGTTCCTCTAGAGCGTTTAGCAATTTCTAAGATCGATTCTTTGTTGATATCTACTCCTAAAATCTTAGAAGACCTTCCAAGGATCTCTGAAACTAGATCAGGCTCGTAGTAGTTTAATCGGCAGGTGAAAGCAAAGCGGGAGCGAAGGGGATTGGTGAGAAGACCGAACCGGGTCGTTGCTCCTACCAGGGTAAAGCGGTTAAGTTTCACCTGAACACTTCTTGCTTGCGGTCCTGAATCGAGCATAAGATCAAGGGTAAAATCTTCCATAGCAGGATAGAGATATTCTTCGATAGTAGCACTTAAACGGTGAATCTCATCGATGAAAAGAATATCTCCCTCTTTTAGGTTGGTGAGAATTCCAGCAAGGTCGGCTGGTTTTTCGATTACTGGACCTGAAGTGATTACAAGATTGGATCCCATTTCGTTAGCAATGATATGAGCCAAAGTAGTTTTTCCAAGGCCGGGTGGACCATAAAATAGGAGATGGCCAAGGGATTCTTTTCTCTGTTTTGCGGCGCCGATAAAGACGTCAAGCCGATCTAAGATCTCTTTTTGTCCGATAAACTCTTTTAAAAGTTGGGGGCGTAGTTTTTTTTCAAGGTTTTGGTCTTTCCTTGTCCACGAGGATTGAATAAAGGAGTGATTCATTAGCGCTAAAAAGTCCCATTTTTTTTATTTTCCCACATTAAAAAATAGTAGCAAGAAAAGGAATTCAAGCGCTATATCTATCGTATAAATTAGTAAATTCACCTTATCTGGATATAATGGTCCCCAGAATTAGGACAGGTGGGTAAACTTATAACTATCGCCAAAAAATGGTGGTAAAAATGGCAAAGGAACGTAAGCGATATGCAGCAGAATTTAAACTAAAAGCGGTATTGGCCGTCCTAAAAGGAGACA
>JACPWA010000020.1 GCA_016191565.1 Simkania negevensis
TCCTCCTAAATCTCGAGTTGCTTATATTTTTTCTCCCCCTCCAGAGCGACTAAAGGGGGTTTCTCAGTTTTTTGAACGTTTTCGAGATCCGAAGATGACTTTTATTTATCAGGTGGGAATCAAAATCGCGATGATCTCCTCAAAAGAGGAGGTGGAAAAACTGCTCGCCCTATATGAGGCTGTTTGGGAAAAGGAGAATGAGAAGGTCACAAGAGTGTTTACTATGCATCGCCTCCCTCCGGAGGAGATGGAAAAAATTGTCAAAGCCTACTTCGAGCAGGCAGATAAAAAAAGAGGAGGGGGACTTACAAGGGGGGAGGGAGAAGAACTTTCGATCTTTCCTTTAAAAGAGGAAAGGTCTCTGGTAGTAATTGGGCCGAAAGATATGGTAGATCGGGCAGAAAAGCTGATTGTAGAAACAGAAAGGCAGATTGAAGATCCAAAAGCGATGACCGTTTTCTGGTATACCTGCCGTCATAGCGACCCCATCGAAGTAGCAGAGGTTTTGGAAAAGGTCTATGCTTCTCTGCTCTATTCAGGAGTGGAAGGAGAAAGGCCAAATCCAGAGGCCCATCCTCTTCCCCCCACCCGCTCTGAAAAACCAGCTCCTGACGGAAAATTCAATCCACCCAATTATGGCCCTCCTCCTTACTCTTCAGTAGTCAATCCTCCTGTAGCTGTAGCTGGAACTATTGAATCGCAAAAAAAGCAGCAACGCTCCTATACAACTAACTTTATCCCCTATCCTAAAACAGGGTCGATTATGATGGTGGTACAGAGAGATATTCTAGAGAAGATCAAAGAGCTTCTCAAAAAAATCGATGTACCGAAAAAAATGGTGCAGATCGAAGTGCTCCTCTTTGAAAAAAGAGTGAGCCATCAAAACAATTTTGGTCTGAGTTTTTTAAAATTGGGCGCTGCTGCTAGCAACACTCATAAAACAGGATTTTCCTATAGTTCAGAGGTAAAGGATGGGAAGATGGGAATTGTCGATTTTTTCCTCTTTAGAACTAAACCGAATGCATTTTGGCCTGCCTACGACATTGCCTATAACTTTTTGATGTCGCAAGAGGATGTAAGAATCAACGCTTCTCCTTCGGTGACCACTCTGAACCAGACTCCAGCAACAATTGCCATTGTCGATGAGATTTCGATCGACAATGGAGCAGCTCCTATAGATAGTAATGTGGGGACTGTCTTTCAAAAGTCTTTCTCGCGCGCTCAATATGGTACTACCATTGTGGTGACCCCTACAGTACATGAGAAAGAAGGGATAGAGGAAGAGGTTCATTTTGTCACTTTGGAGACCGATATCTCCTTTGATACAATCAAAAATAAGTCGGAGCGACCTGAGGTAAATCGACGCCACATTGAAAATCAGGTCCGAGTGATGGATGGAGAGACAGTCATCTTAGGAGGGCTTAGAAGAAAATCTGCTGAAGATAGAAGTAGCAAGCTTCCTTTTTTGGGAGAACTTCCAGGGATTGGGAAGTTTTTTGGAGAATCTAAGATGGATGACCAGCAGATAGAGCTTTTTATCTTTATCACCCCTCACATCATTTTTGATAAAAAAGGGGATTTTGCAAAGGTCCGCTATGAACTTCTTAAACAAAGGCCAGGGGATATCCCTGAATTTTTAGAAAAGATCAATGAGGCAAAGAAAAGAAAAAAAGAGCGTCTCTTTGACAATAGTTTAAAACTCCTCTTTGGAAAAGTTAATGAGTGATCAAGAAAATGGAAAAGGGGAAGATTTTCTTTTAGCCAAACGTTTTGGAATGGCTATCGAATCAGATCTTTCTTCCTATCCCTTTGTAAGAGAAAGAATGCAGCTTCTTCCTTATGGTTTTTCAAAACAGAAACTGCTTCTTCCTTTAAAAGAAGAAGAAGGGATTCTTTATCTTGCTGTTTCTAACCCTTCTGACTTAGAAGGGGTGGAGGAAGTAAGGATTTTGACAGGCAAAGAGACTAGAGAGGTCTATTGTCCTAAAAATGTCCTCGAAGAAGCAATAGAAAAGTGCTATCACCAAAGTGAAAAGGAGGCCTTTGAGTATATTGAGGAGCTCAAAAAAGAGAGCGGTGAAACCCTCTCCTTGGTTAATGAGGAGGAATATGATCTTTTTGATCAAAAAGAGAGCTCTCCTGTTGTTAGACTACTCAACATCCTTCTCATCGAAGCGATCCAGCAGGGAGCTTCTGATATCCATTTTGAGCCGCTAGAAAATCAGATGGCGATCCGCTACCGGATCGATGGGGTGTTAAGCTTCCGTCACGCTCCTCCACCCGAGCTCAAAAAACAGCTGATTGCCAGAATCAAAGTGATGGCTAAAATGGATATTGCTGAGCAAAGACTTCCTCAGGATGGGAGGATCAAGCTTTTAATGGCAGGTAGAGAGATCGATTTTAGAGTGAGCTCTATCCCAGTTGTATATGGGGAGCGACTTGTGCTCAGAATTTTGGATAAGAGCAATGTACTTCTCGGTCTGGATCTGATTGGAATGGAGGAAAAGACTTTAGAGAGATTTAGAAAATATCTACATCAAAACCAGGGGATTCTCCTTGTCACTGGACCGACTGGAAGTGGAAAGACCACTACTCTCTATAGCGCGATTTCAGAGATCAATTCTCAAGAGATCAACGTAATGACGATTGAAGATCCGATCGAATATAAGCTGGAGGGAATTGCGCAGATGGGGGTAAACCAGAAGATTTCTCTCTCCTTTGCCAAAGGGCTTCGCCATATCTTGAGACAAGACCCTGATGTGATCATGATTGGAGAAATACGAGATCGGGAGACCGCTGAAATTGCCATCCAGTCCTCCTTAACAGGTCACCTTGTTTTAAGCACTCTGCATACAAATGATGCCCCTTCTGCCCTGACCAGGCTTGTCGATATGGGAATCGAGCCTTATCTTCTATCCTCTTCTGTTCTTGCTATTTTAGCCCAGCGCTTAGTGAGAAATATCTGCGAGGAGTGCAGAGTTCCTTACATCCCCTCAGAGGAAGAATTAAGCGAACTCGGGTTAAAAAGAGAAGAACTTAAAGGAGGCTTTCTTTTTAAAGGAAAGGGATGCCTTGCCTGTTTTGGGTCAGGTTATAAAGGAAGGCAAGGGATCTATGAGCTCATGAGTGTGACCCAACCGATTAAAATGCAGCTGATGCGCAGTGCCGATGCTACTCAGCTGCAAAAAATGGCAAAAGAGATTGGCATGACCACCTTGCGCGAAGAGGGGGGCAAGTTAGCCCTTCAGGGAAAAACAACTACCTATGAAGTCCTAAGAGTGACTCGCCAAATTGAACTGTATGTTGAGTAAAAAATAATACTAAATATAAAAAATAAAATTACTAAATTGGTCCGAATAATATGACAAATTTGAGAGATCTTTTTGAAGCTTATGTTTTTAAACATTAGTGAGAAAAGATCTCTCGAAGGTGGCATGTTAGGCGATCCACTTTAGTAGTTTTATTTCTTACATTTAGTATAAGTTTAAACATGCCTCTTTATCGTTACACAGCCCTTTCTGCAAAAGGAAGCAAGCTCAGCGGATTTGTCACCGCAGACACTTCAGAGATAGCTATAGAGCGGCTGCAAGTACAAAGTATCTTCGTCACCAAGCTTTCTTTATATGAAAAAAGAAGTAAAGAGATCTCCTTTCCTTCCCCCCTCCTGATCCAGTTTACAAATGACCTTTTCATCCTTCTTAGAGCAGGACTTCCCTTATATGAGGCTCTTCAAACAGCTCAAGAAAAATATCGATCTCACAAAGTACACCCCCTACTACTTGATCTTTGCGATCAGGTAAAACAGGGAAAACACCTCTCTCTTGCGATGGCAAACTATCCGAATACTTTTAGCCCTGTCTATCTTGCTATGATAAAAGCAGGAGAAGAATCGGGAAAATTGGAAGAAAGTTTTGAAGAGCTTTCCAAACTCCTTAGTCGAAGTGAGCTGCTCAAGAGAAAAGTCTCTTCTGCCCTTATCTACCCCCTTTTTTTAGGGGTATTTACCTGTGTAGTGATCGGTTTTCTCCTCTTTTTTTTGATTCCTTCGATGAAAGATCTCTTTGCAGAGCGGCAGCTCCATCCCTTTACTCAGGCGGTTCTGAATTTAAGTACTTTTTTAAATAAACACTTTCTTCCTCTTTCCCTCCTTTTTTTTAGCGTAGTTCTTTTCTTTTTTCTCTTTTTTCGAGCTCGTAGGGGAAAAGCCCTTTTAAAAAAGGGAGCTCTTCACCTTCCTATCCTAGGACCGATCCTAGTCCGAATGATCCTGAACCGTTTTGGGCGGGTATTTTCTACTCTTCTTCTGGGCGGAGTGCCGATGCTTGATACCCTACGTCTTGCCAAACAGGTCCTTTATCATCCTGATTTTGAGAAGATCATCTCCTCTGCTGAAGAGAAAGTAATAGAGGGAAAGCTTCTTTCTCAAGAACTGCAAAAATCTCCCTTGATCCCAAATCTCTTTATTAGGATGCTATCTGTTGGAGAAGAAGCGGGCAAGGTAGGAAAGATGATGGCTCATCTAGCAGAAATTTACGATGAAGAGATAGAAAGAAATCTTGCACGGCTGACTTCTCTTCTCCAGCCCTGCGTTCTCCTTTTTTTGGGAGTGGTGGTGGCAATTGTTCTCCTTTCTGTACTGCTCCCACTTACCGATGTAAGTTCCATGTTAAACTAGGAGGGAAACATGCAAAAACCAATTAAAAAAGCACTGACCCTGATCGAAGTGATGATTGTGATCCTGATTATCGGCATCATTGGCAGCGTTGTTGGTTACAATATGAAGGGAAGCCTTGATAAAGCCAAAGTATTTAAAACAGAGCAGGGAGCAAAAAAGCTCTATGAGCTTGCTCTCCTCGGCTTAGAGGAAATGAATGTTAGTTTAGCTGAGATCAAGGAAGGTGAACTACTGCAGAAGATCGATCTGGCAATCAGGGCGATAGGTATTGGTGGTAAGACAGCAACACTTATGCGGGATGGATGGGGGGAGCCCTTTACTGCATTTGCAATAGTTGGGGGAATCCTCCAATTTAGATCTGAAAAATATGATGCTTATTGTTTGAAGACTGGAAGAGAAAGGAGATATCCGTGGGAAAATGAGCTTGAGGAACCAAAACAACAAAAGAAGTAGCTTCACCTTAATCGAACTGTTTGTTGCCCTTTCGATCCTTCTCCTGTTAACGACTGTGGCTGTAGGACAGTTTTTACCCGTTTTGCATCGCTACCAGTTTAATGCGGCAGGCAAAACACTCCTCTCTGAGCTCAATCTGACCCGGAGGCTATCGATCTCTTATCGCGCCGACATCGATCTTACTATTGAGCGGAGAGGATCGCAGCTTTTTATTACTAGAACAAGCGATGAACCGATGCAAAATCTTGAGAATGTTGTTAGCTGGGAGAGAGAGGTAGCAAGAATTGATCATGTGGGAGGACTTTTTTTTAATAATGTAGAGATGCAAAAAATCTCTTTCCAGTTTCATGGCAGGGGAACTCTTTCTCCTAAGGGGGAACTGAGAGTTACCTCTTTATCCTCTCTCCAACAAGAGTTTAGAATAAAAATGGAAGAGGCTCCTGATTTTTCACTCTAAAAAAACCTTGACAATTCCCCCTCCTCTATTTAGCGTGAGAAAAAAAGAGGTGATTCCTATGGTCGATCCTATTCATCTTTCCCGCATCTTTGGCCCATTTCTTGTGATTCTGGGGGTATGGACTCTGTTTTCTCAAGAAAATGTTAGAAAGGTTAGCGAAGCAATGCGGAAAAGTCTCCCTTTTTCCTATCTAGCAGGTTTAATCAATCTCCTCATCGGTCTTGTAGTGATGAATGCTCATCCTTCTTGGAAATGGAATTTCATGATTCTTCTTAGCCTTATGGGATGGATCTTTTTCATCCGCGGACTTCTTATCCTGTTTTTCCCTAGTTTGACAGTTAGTTTGGCTAAAGTCCAAGAAAGGGGATATATCCTTTTTGGCCTTATCTCTTTTTTGTGGGGGATAGCCCTCTGCTACATGGCTTTCTTTACTGTTTAAAGAAAACCTTCGAATGGCGTTTCTGTACATTTATTCTCTAAATCTGTTCTTTCTCTGTGCGTTTGCTTTTCTGTGTTTTCGAATGGTGCTGCTTTCCAGAAATTGACACCATACACTGGGAAGCAGCACTAGTGAGAAAATAGGAAAAGAAGTATGATTTGGTGCTATATCAAGCAGGGTTAAAAAGTAAGAAATCGAGCAAAAACCTTTACAAATCAACTGTAATTGGCATAAAGCAACTACTTTAGGATGTATAAAAATGAAAATGGGTAAACATTTAGTCGTTATTTTCTTATGGCTTCTCCCCTTATTTCTTTTTGCTGAAGAGGTGGTGGAGCCGGTGGCAACGGAGTTGAAAACTAAGATGCCTGAATGGCGCCCTAAGATCGTTGAACAATATCTGAATGGGACTCCCAAGCTAGTAGTGTTTTTAGGAGAGGATGAAGCAGGCGATGAGACTTTTGTTAAAAAAGTCTCCTTCTATCCTAACGGAAGACCCTATGAGGAGACAGATCTCACTCAAGTAGTAAAGAATTCCCCAGGGTTCCAGCTTTGGCAAGCCAGAGATGTCCCTCATGGGGTCAGTGTGCGCTACAGAGAAAATGGAGAAATCGAACGCATTACTTACTATGATCAAGGGCTATTACACGGTCCTGTGAAGGCCTTTTACCCTAAAAGGCGATTGCAATATATCACCCCTTTTAAACAGGGGGTCCTCCACGGAAAGATCATCTCTTATTATGAAAATGAGAAGATCTCTTCTGAAGGAAAATATGAGGAAGGAAAACTGGTGGGCGATTTTTTTCGCTACTATGAAAGTGGAGAGAAGGAGGGCTTTCTTCCTTACGAAGATGGAGTGATTCATGGAAAAGCAATCGAATGGTATGAAAACGGAAAAGAAAGGTCCAATCGTTTTTTTCTGAAAGGAAAACTCCATTCCACCGAAACTCAGCCTGCGGTAATTATTTATGACCAGAACCATCTCCTTCAAGAAGTGCAGAATTTCAAAGAGGGACAGCCAGAGGGGAGCCATGTTAAATATCATTCTAATGAACGCAAGAGCTACCAGGCAACCTATCGAGAGGGAAAAATCGATGGTAAAGAGCAATGTTTTGATCTTGAGGGGAAACTGTCTGGAGAAGGACTTTATATTAAAGGGAAAAAAATAGAAAGACACTGGAAAAATCATCCGAATGGCACTTTAGCTTTTGTGGCTCTTTATGATAGAAAGGGGAAACTGCTAGAGCCGATCAAGGAATTTAATGAGGAGGGGAAAAAATTGAAGGAATACCTCCTCGTGCCAGAAGGAAAATATGAAGGAGCCTATCGAGAGTGGTATCCCACAGGAGAACTTAAAACCGCATTTTTCTACCAAGATGGTGAACTTGAAGGAGATCAAGAAGAGCTATACATTTCTGGGAAGCATAAAAGTCTTACCCACTATAAGAATGGAAAACTGGATGGTACAATCTCTTATTGGTATGAAGATGGCACCCTTACTTCGCAAGAGACCTATATGGAGGGAAATAAAGAGGGAACTTTCACTAGCTGGTATCCAAACGGTGAAATCAAGAAGAGAATGCACTTTAAACTTTCCCTCTATCATGGTCCTCAGGAAGAGTGGTATGAAAATGGAAAACAGAAAATAGCTAATCATTATAATGAGGGGAAAAAAGAGGGACATTTTCAAATATGGAAAGAAAGTGGAGCCCTTCTCGTGGATGGAAACTTTCAAAATGACCTCCCCGTTGGGGAACATATCACCTACTACCCTGAAGGACAGAAACAGGAAGTTATTCATTACAAAGAGGGAAAAAAAGAAGGACTCCGAGAAGAATATTATCCAAGTGGGCAACTCTCTTTAAGAGAAAATTATAAAAACGATCTTTTAGAAGGAAGATCTGAGAGCTACTATCAAGAGGGAAATATCAAGTTTATTCGAGAATATAAAGAGGGGCGAAATGTTGGAGAGCATCGCGATTTTTATCTTCCTCCTAAAGGGGAGATCCAAAAAGAGGCGCAAATCTTCAACTTCCACCGTTACAATGATGAGGGAAAATTGCATGGACCGCAAAAGAGTTTTTATCCCAATGGGAGCCTCAAAGCCGTCATGCATTATGACCAAGGAGTACTTGATGGGCAAAAAGCAATTTGGGATGAAAAAGGGGATCTTTTAGAGGAATCTCACTTTATCCAAGGCAAGCTAGAAGGGCGCTTTTTTCAAAAAGATCAGGAAGGAAGAGAGATCCTCTTCCATTACAAGAAAAATAAAAAAGAGGGGCCTCACCTAATCTATTTCCCTGAGGAGCTCACTAAAGGGGAAAAGGTAAAGGCAATCGATGCCAATTACAAAAACAATCACTTAGAAGGAGAAATGGTTGAATACGATCCTTCTGGGATGCTCATTAGCATTGCTAATTACCACGAAGGAATTAAAGAGGGGATCTCTAAGTTTTTCCACCGGAATGGGAATTGTGCCTTAAAGCTCAATTTTGTAAAAAACATGCGTGAAGGCGTCTGTTACTACTACTTTCCTAGTGGTAAAGTCCACAAAGAAATCCTCTTCAAGGGGGACCTCAAAGATGGAGAAGAAAAAACCTACTTTGAAAACGGCACGCTCAACAGTAGCTATGTGTACAAAAAAGGGCTCCTCGATGGAGAGGCCAAACATTGGAATGAAGCCGGCATGCTAATCTTCGAAGGCAACTATAGGAACGGAGAGCAAGAAGGACGTTTCGTCAAATATTATGAAGATGGCAAGATCCGCCTCGAACAAACCTTCAAGAAAGGGAAACTAGAAGGGATCAAAAAAAGCTATGACCAGGAAGGGCATATCGCCGAAACCAACTACAAAAATGGAGTCAAAGTCGGTTAATTGTGCTTGGTGTTAAACATAGGTTATGCAAAGAGTCTATTATCTAGCAAACACCTGTTTTACATGATCGCACAATTCAGGTGTAATAATTTTTGAAGGTTGAATCGATGAACAAGCAGTCCTAATGATCTTTTTAACCAGTGAATTAGGAATGCTAGTGTTATTAAAGAGGCCTACATGAGATTCCACTTGCTTACCTAGTTGTATAAACACCCTATCTAAAGGAGTCTACTATATAAGGTAAGAATTAAAACTCTTAGCGAAGAAGATAGGTTGTTAAACTGGCTTTAACTCAAACTGTAGTAAAAGAGCGCTTCCTACTTTTCTTTCTTTACGAAGCTGCAGCTGCTTTAAGGGTAGAGAAAGAAGAGGAGAATCTTTTTCATAACGCTCTTCAACAAAAAAAAATCCACCTGGAGCAAGGAGAGAGGAAGAATCAATAAAGAGAATGATGTTTTTTTGCTCATCTTTCTCCTGCTTCTTTTGAGAATAAGGGGGGTCAGCATAGATCAGATCAAAAGAAACTTTCTGTTTATTAAGCTGCTTGAGGTGGGTAAATACATCTCCCTTAATTAGGATAGAAGAGGAAAGAAGGGCTAAGATTTTAACGTTTTCTTGAAGAGTGCGAAACGCCAGAGGGTCTTTTTCGATAAAGGTAGCTTGAAAAGCTCCTCTAGAGAGAGCTTCGAGCCCGATAGCACCACTTCCAGAAAAGAGATCGAGAATCTTTGCCCCTTCGACCTGATGCTGCATGATATTAAAAACAGTTTGGCGGAGTTTTTCGAGAGTAGGGCGGGTGGCAGTTCCTTTAGGAGAGAGGAGCTTTCGATTTTTTAATTTTCCGCCGGTGATTTTCATTTATTTGCTGCTCTATGACAAAGGTTTTTAATGTTTTGAAGTAATACCATTTATCAAAAATAACCATACAACTTCGATTCATATAACACATCA
>JACPWA010000021.1 GCA_016191565.1 Simkania negevensis
AGATCGAAACACTGCACGTGCGCCTTTTTGAGAAAAAGGGAGAAATAGAGCAGAGCAAATCAGAGCTAGTTGGCATCGAAAGAGAGATTTTTGTAATGAAGAAGGAGCAGCGTGAACAAGTCGGAGTAAGTTAGGAGTTGATCTTTCCCCTTTTCCTTCCTGTCCTTTATCCTCTGAACGTATGCGAAAAAAGAAGAAGCTAAGAGGCCAAGAGTTTTTTTAACTGGGAAAGGACAATAGAAAGAAGAAAAATAAGCTAGTTGTATTATGTCCAATTTCTGCTATCTATGCAGGCAAATTTACTCTTACCTATTTTGCAAAGCAAGCCGCCAATGTTAGCCACAGTGCCATAATAAAATACTTAACCTCTGACACATTGATTTTATTGCCCTCTCTAATACATGGAATGTGAATCAATGCTAGGAGGGCGTAGGCTTTGCTATCCATTTCCTTAGATTCCCGCTTGTTTTTCCTTGCAAAAGAAAGCTTTATTTGCTATAATTTTTTTGTAATAGGCTCTGCTCTTCTTAAACTATTATTTTTTACGTCTTCTTGCTTGAAATAGACTGTTTAGGAGAAGGCCTTGCAAAGGAAAGTGTCATAATAACTCACCTTACACAAAAAGGAAGAACAGATAGTATAAGTTTTTTGAATGTCAACTACTTTAAAAATTCTTGTCCTATCCACTTGAAAATTATGACTGCGATTTTTTAAAGCGGTTGACATTCAAAATCCTTTGTTTCTCTACTTTTCCTTTCTGCATGAAGTGGATTAGCAAAATCATGGAGTCCAAATGCAACGTACAACTGCTTGTAATAGAGATACCCTTTTACTCACCAGTACACCTATATCTCCGTCTTTTCCCTTTTGGAAACTTCCTATTGAAATAGGTGCCTTGATTGCTTACATGACTGGTCTAGAACTAGAAAAAGGGTTCTCTTCAGTCAGTAAAAAGTTTTGCCTCTTTTATAAAGCAGGGATGGCTAGGGCGGGCTTTGGGTATGTTCAGATGTTTACTCCTGTTAATAGCCCTCAACCTCCTTTTGCTACCAGAATGCAATCTATTTTAAAAAGAGTGTTTCAAAAACCAGAAATAGAACAAGCAAGACTTGCTATAGCAAAGAAAAAAGAAAGGCTTGATCGACAACAACAGTTCGCCACTTCAACCCTCCACCCTTTCTCCTCTTATTTGAACCGCCCAAAGAACTTCTTAATGTGGCTTTTTGTAGGATCTACTAATAATAGTTTGCAGATATTACAAGGCGTTTATAATGAGAGAGTGTATATAGAAACCAGAAAAAATATTTTAGGCGAATTACAATATTTAGGTATTAAAGGTCTGAAGGAAGCTCGTTTAAGTGAAGTTTTGAATTCAATAGAAGAAAATCATAACCAACGTCTTGTCTCTTTCTTTGATTGTTTGGTCCAACGGTACCCAGGGACGGCGGTTGCTAGCCTTTCCCAGGAGATGCTTATAAAGGCTGAAGACGATCTGGCCACAAAAGCAAATATAATACGCATTTGGATGGAATCAAGTGAAGGTAAGGTTTTTTTAAAGGGAATAACGCACCTTGATCTTTCTTCTGCAAATTTAAAGGCGCTTCCGCCGGAATTGAGTTATTTTACCTCTTTACAAAGCCTTAACCTTGCACAAAATGAGCTAACTTTATTGCCAGAAGGAATTGGAAAACTTTCTGGATTAAGGAAGCTACGGCTCGAAGGCAATAAACTGACAAACCTAGCACGTAGCATAAGAGAGCTTACTGGATTAAGGCTATTGTCGCTTACCTCCAGTAAAATGACAAGGGTACTAATAGGATTTCGATTTTGGACAGTTTGTTATTTCTTTTATAGCGCAGTTCAATTGACCATGGCTGTTGTTCAATGCACCCACCCTCGCCTTGCAGGAGCAATTTATACAGTCCAAAATCTCATGATGCTCTTAGACGGTATCGTACTCTATGTAGGGATTGTCTCTTTACGAGCTTACGAAGAACCTGCTGGCATACAAGGTAAAAAGAAGGCTTTTTTAACAGAACTTGACCTTACTATGCTAGCTACTATTATACTAGCAGTAGGGTACTTTATTTACTATGATTCTTGTTGGGTTTCATATTGTAAAAAAAACCTCTCCGAAATAGAGTTTGCTCGTGTTTCAATTGGTGAATGCTCCCTGCAAAACCATTTGATGATGCAGCTGTCTTATGGATGGCGCTTTCTCTTAACGCTTGCTTTCCCTACAGTTCCAACTAATAAAAACCTTCTTATTGATGCTGCTCTTTGCAACGGAGCTACTATGCTAAGCCTTGCTTATTCCAAGGAGAGTTATTTCCGAGAAAAAATAGCCTCTCTAAAGCTATAGGGAAGGTAAAGAGTTAGGTTTTTTACAGCTGGTCTTGTTTGCATTTTTTAATTTCTTCTTAGCAACCTACCTTACACAAATTAATTCGGTAGGGTGAGGATTTCATACCCTGACTCAGTAATAAGAAGAGTATGTTCCCACTGAGCGCTCGGTTTCCCATCTGCAGTGCGGGTAGTCCAATGGTCTACCGGGTCAATAATTCCTTTTCGAGTGCCCGCGTTGATCATGGGTTCGATGGTAAAGGTCATCCCTTCAGCAAGGGGAATGTGAATGTTGTTGTAGTTATGAGGGACTTGAGGAGGTTCATGGAAATAGATCCCTATTCCATGCCCTACAAACTGATCGACTACAGAACATCCTTCTCCTACTGCATAATCTTCAATTGCTTTTCCAATCTCGCAGATTGCAACTCCTGGTTTTAGGATTTTAATGGCACGCATCATTGACTCGTAGCTTACCTCGACTACTTTTTTCTTATCGAAGGAGACCTCTCCAATGCAAACCATAGCACTGCAATCTCCATAATAGGTATCTAAAATGCAGGCGATATCGATATTGAGGATATCTCCCTTCTTAAGAGGAATATCATTAGGGATTCCATGGCAGATCACTTCGTTGAGGGAGGTACAAATCGCCTTTGGATAAGGGGGGGTGCCATAACCTAGGGAGGCAGGAAGGGCTCCTGCTTCTTGATGAAGCGCTACTACATAATCATTGAGGGCATTGGTAGTCACCCCTGCTTTAGCTCTGGCACAGGTTTTTTTGAGCATGGTAGCAGCAAGCTGACAGGCTTTTCGAATCCCAGCAATCTCTTCTTTTGTCTTTAAAAGGATTTGATACTGGTTTTTATACTCCTTTTGCAGCTCTGCAAAACTCATCGAAGGAAGGGAAGGATAGTGACATTTTTTCCATTTTTTTCCACTGTTACACCAACATAGGTCGTTTCGAGAAATCATACTAAAAACCACTGTTTAAATGGGTAAATAATTATAGAAAAGTAGGGCATTAGTAGTACACCTTTTTAAGAGTAAGCCCATGCGCAGGAGCGGTGACTCCTGCTAGAGTCCGATCTTTTTTTTCCAGAAGAGTCACGAGAGTTTTTTCTTCTATTTTTCCTCGCCCATAATCAACTAGGCTTCCGACTAAATTACGCGCCATTTTATAAAGAAAACGATCCCCTTCTAATTCAAAGCGGAGGAGCTCTGCTTCTATTTGGATCATCTCAACACGAAAAAGGGTGCAGAGGGTCTCTTCCGATCGAGTAGAGCCTTGATTGGAAAAGGCTATAAAATCTTTTCTTCCTAAAAAGAAAGGAAGGGCTTTTTTTATCTTTGCTAGATCAAGAGGGAAAGGGAGATACCAAGCAACATGGCGATAAAAGGGAAGTTGAAAAGGGGCAGGATTGACTAGGTAGTGATATTCTTTTTTCACCGCATCGAGCGTTGGATGGAAGTGGAAATCTGCCTCTTCTATTTTTCGTATGGAAATATCTGCAGGAAGGATCTCATTTAAACTCATTGATAGCTTGTAAAGATCAAGCTCCTTGTCTGAAAAAAAATTCACTACCTGCCCTTCTGCATGTACTCCTGCGTCAGTGCGTGAAGCTGCTTGCAAGGC
>JACPWA010000022.1 GCA_016191565.1 Simkania negevensis
TGGGGATGTTTTACAAATTGCCCTCAATCATCCTTCAAGACCTGAACTTGCAAGTGCAGTCCAAGCGATTGGCCATGCAGTGGGTTATGTAGTCACGGAGGGAAAGCTTCAGCTCCCCGATCTTTGCTCAGTTGAGGTAGCAGGGCTTACCATTGCAGAGGCAAGAGAAAGGATTCAGAAGGCTTATGATGACGAGCTTGAAGACACAGAAATTTTTCTTAGCTATGAAAGTCGGGAAGAGCGGAAGGTTTCTCTTGCTGGAAAGGTGAGTGTTTCTTCCATTCCAGTAAATGGGAAACTCCGCCTCTTTGATGCATTGGCCCTGGCCAAAGTACCGACCGATGCAAATCTCTTCAAAAGTTATCTTACGCGGGAAGGAAAACTTCTCCCAGTAGACATGCATAAGCTTTTAAAAGAGGGGGATATGAGCCAAAATGTGGTCATGCGAGGAGGAGACAAGATCTATGTCGCTGACATGACAGCATCGAATTTGATGGTGATAGGAGAGGTGGTGCGTGAGAGTGTGATTCCTGTTCCTTCCGGGACCCTTTCTCTAAGGCAGGCTCTTGCCACAGCAGGGGGGATTCCCTACACAGGGGATAAAGGGTGTATTCAAGTGGTACGCGGTAGCATCGCCTCTCCAAAAATCTATACTCTCAATTGGAAACATGTGCTCCGTCTTCCTGAGGCAAGCCTTCTTCTTATGCCTGGAGATGTTGTCTATGTGGCGGCTACCCCGATTACAGAGTGGAACAGATTTGTAGCCCAGATCTTCCCTACTTTGACTGGAATCGAGCTCTTTAGGAAAGGGGTTTCAGGAGTGATTGCCATACAATGAAAACATCCCCCTACAAAGAAAAAGAGGAGAGATTTGTTCTCCTTGCTGATATTGGTAAGCTAGCGATCCATTTTAGAAAAAAGATTCTCTTAGGCGCTTTTTTTTGTTCCCTCCTTGCCTGCTGCTACTCTTTTTCTCGCCCTATTCAATTTGAGGCAAAAGCTACTTTTAAAGAAGGGGGAATTGCCAAAGAAAGGGGAGATTCTTTAATAAGCGGGGTGCTCCGTTTTATTGGCGCTGCTGAGCCTTCTATTGGAGGTGAAAAGATCATCCTCTGTTACGATGTTCTTCGCGAAGTGGTAGAAGTGCTCGGTTTACAAGGAGAGGTCTTACAGGAAGGTAGAATAAAAAGATTTTTTCGAAATATAAAAGAGCAGCTGCAAGCAGAGCTGGGATCTCCCTTAGAAGAGGTAGATCCTTTTCTTTTTGCTTCTATCCATTATGAAGAGATAGAGATCGGTTTTTGGCCAAAGAGGTGCTGAGCACTATTATGATCTCTTACAAGAATTATCTGGTGAAAGAAAGTCATCTCGCCTCTTTAGCGCAGATTGGATACTTAGAGCAGAGGGAAAAGGAACTTTTTGATCAGATGAACCACCATCTCAAAGAGCATATGACTTATCTCAAAGAAAATATGGGAGAAGGGGGCTTTCTCAGCGTGAAAGAGGAGCTGGCCCTTCTCAATAAAAAAAGGGAGCAGTTTCAGGAAAAACTACTCACCCTTTCTGTCGAAGAGAAAAGGACAAAGGAGAAGAGAGGAGCCTTTTCTACCCATCCTGGTTTTGCTTCTCAAACAGAGGGGATGAAAAATCAGATCGCTTCCCTGAAAAAAAGGGCTGATGCATTAGAAATCAGCTCTTTTTTAACAGAAAGAGAGCTTTCTGCTTTGGCAAGGGAGCCCAAACAGCCGTTTATCCATGTTCATGAACTTTCTAGGCTTTTTCCTTTTCCAGAGAAAAAAGAGAACTTTCTTCTACCAAAGATCCCCAGTCTGTTAGGAAAAGAAGAGCTTTCCCCTTCTTTAGAGTTTTCCAAAACACTTGTGCAGATTTGCAAACACTTGCCTCCCGCTTCAACTCCTGAAGATCTTCTCCATTTTGCCAAACACCAGTTGAGACTGATGCATCTAAAGGAAAAAATTCTTAAAGAAAAGCTCCTTACGAAGCGAAAGGAGGAAAAGGAGTATCAGGGGTTAACTTTAAAAATGGCAGAGGATCTTTACATTGAGTATATTAAGCAAAGTGATCACATTGAGGAGGAAAAAAGAAAGCTCTTTTTTGCTAAAGAGGAGCTTGGCAAACCAAATATAGAGTTCATTTCTCTTAGTTCTGTTTTAACAGATCCGATTAGCCATGCGATGATTAAGCAACTAGGAGAGCTTAGCCTTCGCATAAGAGATCAGAGGATACTAACAGAAAAAGAGGTGCTCCGTCTCAAGCGGGAGATGGAAAGATTAAATGGAAATCTTTTACGTCATATGGATCAAACAGCTCAGCTACTCAAACTCCAGGGAGAGCTCAATGCGGAGAAAATAGGTTCTCTAAGCCATTTCATACTTGATCTTCTGAATGAAGAGGTCTCTATTCTTGAAAAGCATATCGAAGACTTTTCAGAAGAGTACCTAATAAATCTTGCTGCTGAGAAAAACCTTGCAAAGGAGCGGCTAGAAGGATTTAGAAAAGAGAGTTTAGCCGTTCCTGATAGATGGCTTAAAGAAAACCAATTGCAGCTTAGAGCAAATTTAAGTACGAGCATGTTTAAGGGGATCAGCTCTCTTGTAGAATCCAAAAACATTGAGTATCATTTGACCCAAGTACAGTCTAAACCATTGAATCCACCCTATGCTGCCCTTACCCCACACCCTCCTAAAATCAGGCTGCTCAGCTTTTTCGGATTGTGCGCCGGAGTGTGTCTCTTTCTCTTTTTCTACATGGTCAGAGCCTTTATAAAGGGGTTTCCATTGACGTTGCACAATCTTAAGATGCAAGGTAAAACTACTTTGGGAAAACTTCCTTCTGAAGCAATCGCCACCTCTCTAAGCAATCTAGAACAAAAAGAGCTCGATCTCCTTAGGCGCATGACCTCTTTTATTTCGCAAAAAAAAGAAGCTGTTATCCTCCTTCAAGGAGAAAGCAGCTGCTACTTTTTCCCTCTTGCAGAGCTGCTAAAGCGAGAGGGAAAAAAGGTCTTGTGTATTGATCTTGAAGGAAGATTTGCAACCGAGAAAACTTCCCCTCTAGTTGAGTATCTTGAGGAGAAAATAGACTATCTTCAGATCAAAGAAGGGACC
>JACPWA010000101.1 GCA_016191565.1 Simkania negevensis
GCTATCGAAGGGCTCCTTAGCCAAAGTGTATAGTATTCTTAGGTTATGAAACTCCTAAGTAGTATCAGAGGCCCTTTTTTAATCTTCAGCTTTACTTCAGCACACTTTGCCGGTAGTAGAAGGGTTGCCCACATACAAATCTCCTCATTGTAGGAGGATTGGAGCTCTCCATATCCAGAAAGGAAGAAAAGGATTTCAAACTTATTTTTCTTTTTTTTCCAATATAACGATTGATTAACTTCCCATTTCTCTAAGGTAAAATAGGGAGAAGTAATCAAATTCCATCTGGTAAAGTCCTCATTTTTTTCTATCTCTTGCTTAATCTGTAGAGGAAAAGAGCTCTCTTCCCAATGAATGACCTCTTTTGCTTCTTCTAAATGGAGCGTGCGCCTTTGTCCCTTTTGATCCACTCGGTCCCAGTCATATATGCGGTAAGTAGTATTCGAGTTTTGTTGAATTTCAAACAAAAGGACCCCTTCTCCAATCGCATGGAGGCACCCTCCCGGGATATAGATGAGATCATCTGCGGCGATAGGAATTGTATGCATTTTGGTGAGGATCTTTTTAGTAGAAAGAAGAGGAAGCATTTTTTTCTTTTCTTCTCTTTTTTTAAAACCTGCGTAGACTTTTGCTTTATCATCTGCCTCGATGATGTACCAGGCCTCTGTTTTCGGTTCTCCGCCAAGTGTTTTGGCGCTCTGATTATCGGGATGCACCTGAATGCTTAAATTTTGGTTGGCATCGATCAATTTGATCAAAAGGGGAAAGCGATTAAAATGGTTATCTTCTCCAAGAAGAAGGGATCTTTTTTCCAGGAGGAGATCATAGAGAGTTTTCCCGTGTAGAGGGCCGCCGCGGACTTTGCTCATCCCCTCCTCACGATCAGAGAGTTCCCAGGATTCTGCATACATTCCAAGGGGAAGTTTACGATGAAAGAAATGGGGAATCTTCTCTCCTCCCCAAAGATAATCTTTGTAGATTGGATGAAAGAAAAGAGGGGGTAACCGATCCATTTTTTAATCCTTTAATTAGCTCTCATGGATGGTCTACTGTAACATATTTTTCAACCAACGCTCATACCCAAATAGCAAAGATTAAGCTTACAGAGCACCAGTGCTCCATTTCAAAAGTTTTTAATGTTTCGGCTGTGTCAAAGCCCCGGGGTTTGTCGATCATAAAGCGCGCTGTATTGGATTAATACAGCTAGATTTATGATCGACAAACCGCGGGAACTTTCACATCAGCCCAAACGTCAAAAACTTTTGAAATGAAGCACTAGCATTAAAATAAAATTTTCAGTATAAGCATGTTATTTAAGAAAGATAGATATAACTAAGGTATAAACAAATGAGCAAAATGAAACAAGTGGTCCTCACTTTCCTACTTTGCATGTTCGGTGCTTATTCTTTTAGTCATGCAGAGGAGATGATAGATCTGGCACATAAACTTATTCTTAATGTTGAAGGAAAATCTGCTGAGAGAACGCTTCATATCCTTTCCCTTTGGGGAGGGAGAAATCGGCTTCCTAAAGATGTGAGGAAAGAGCTTCATCTTTTTTTTAAAACAAATAGCATTGAGATTCAGAGCTCTTCCTCTCTTCTTCAGAGCTATATTATAGGATGTAAAACATCTTTTAGCGAAGAGGAATTTGAGCAGATAAAAAGGGAGCTTATCGGTTTTATAGAAAACCCCCTTTCTTTTGAAGCTAGCGAAAAGTTAGATAAAATTCAGATAGAAAGGATTACCCTCGCAGAGCTAAATGATCATAATTCCGATCTCTATCGGACCCTTTATTTCAAGATGCAAATAGTAGAAAGCGGAAAGAAACCTATTGAATTTCTCGATAGTAGCAAAGGCAGCTCTTCCTTGCCTAAGCTGAAATTAGCTAGCAGTGATGCTAAATCTCGGGTAGCTCCCTTTCACCAACTTAGACTGACTCCTCAAGATCAAAATAATATTGAGAAATTGATTAAAAGTTTGGGAGACAAGGGATACTCTGAGCTGCTTTATAAAAAAAAGGAGATGGATAAACTTGGAGATAAAATACATCCGGTGCATCCTCTCCGCTTTATTGGCTACATTATGAGCAGAGGTGAGTTGAAGGAGCGGATGCCGAAAATTGCTCATGATCGCCTCAAATGGATCGGGTTTATTAAAGGCTTTGGCGATAGGATGTCTCATGAGAAACACCGCAGTCAGTTACTTTCCTATGTGCCTGGGCTTGCTCAAATGCTGGGAGTGGAAGAGAAAAAGATAGAACACTATATTCATAGTTCTGATTGGGGGGGATTAGTAAAATTTTTAACGAATGCCCAAAAAAACTGAAAAATCCCGGTTTTGGCTTAGCTAAAATCGTAGCATGTGATGGTCTTAAATGACTCAATATTTTAATTATGTTCGGTATAAGATCGTCAATTCTGCTTAAGTTTGTAGTGCACTAGTGCTCTGTAAACTTAATTTTTGCCATTTGGGCTGCGTCAAAGCCCCGACGTTCGTCGATCGTAAATGGGTTTGTATTTAGTTAATACTAGCCCATTTACGATCGACAAATGGCGGGCACTTTCACGTCAGCCGAAATACCAAAAATTAAGTTTACAGAGCACTAAATCAGCCGCTTTTTCCTGAAATAAGGAGCACAAGCTTTGCAAAAGGCCTCAGGAGAAATAAATTCAGCCCCTTTTTTTTCTTTGAGATATAGAGCATTTCCCTTTTCCCAAATGGGCATGCCCTTAGCGAGTTTTTCTTGATCAAAGGGAGGAATAACAGATTTGGCTTCAGAATGTATCCAAATTTTTCCATGAGACACAGCAAGTAGTTCCATAGCCGAGAGACCTCCGGCACGAGTAAAGGTAGCATCACTTCGAAAATAGAGGGGAGCAATCACATCATCTCCTTGGAAACACATAGGAATGATTGCGAGATTTTTAGGATAGTCTTCCGTTTTTTGAACTAGATCATGCGTCCTTATAAGAAGGCTATTTTTTTGAAGAGGTTTCCCATTGCAAAAAACAAAAAGAAGATGGCGGATAGGTACATCTCTTCCCTCTCGTGCCATCTGAATAAATTTTTTTACATATTCGACAGTGGCTTTTTCTGTTGGTTGACTTCCGAGCAAAAGGGTACTTACCTTATCAAAGGGTGCAATCAGGACACGAATCTGGTCAGATTGAATCTCTACTTCAAGTGTACTTTTTTGAATCGTAGCAGCTATCAGGGCATTTTCTTTTAAAGATTTAGTTCGAATAGAGATAGTAAGCTCCTCTTTAAGCTCATAGGATTTATTTTTATAATAAAAAAAAGAAGGGCGCAGAGGAAAATCTTCATAGCAGACCTGGTTTTCTGTTAATTTGCAGTGTTTCATCCAAAATTGAGCAGGTGTTTGGTCTTTTTCTAAGAGAGGAGCAGTGGTGATTAGTTTAAGATAGCGGCGATCTTTTGAAGATAGGTTTTTGATGGGCCGAAGGAAATGAGAGACTTTATCAGTTGGCAGCTCTGTAAGAATTTTCTCTAGTATGATCTCCTTTTTTTTCCATCTGTTATAGATTCTCACTGCTTTAATAATCGGGAAAGTAAGCGGTTGGGTGTCGATTACATAATCGATATCTTCTTTGATAAGAAGATGAAGAGTTTTAATGAAAATAGGTAAAGAAGCAGCTAAATCTGCAAAAGGCATCATTTTGGCTAAAAAAGTACGTAGAAAAAGTGATCCCCTTTTTTGTGAGGAGTTCCACATGCTAACAAAGCATTTTCCAATGAGATCGATTCCGCTTTCTAATTAGGGGAGTGAACAAATAATTTAAATCATAAAGTTATTAATTGGTAATTTTTAGAATTGTTTTTTTTAATTAATTATATAAGTTACTGATATTTTGAATCTTAATCTTAGAAATAGAACTTTTTTAAAAGAAGTAGATCTGTCATAATAGGTATAGAGTCAATGCTTTATTAATCCGATCTATTTAAAAAAATAAGAGATCTTGAGCAATTAAATGCTTTAAAAATTACAGTCTTATTCATCTCAATTATCACAAAATAGAACGAGAACTTTAATCTATTATTCCTTTATTGATAACAAGAATTCAGCATTTGTATTTGTTTTCTTCAATCTGCCAAGAAGAAGGTTCATCGCATCAAGCGGAGTGAGATCAGCAAGAGCTTGCCTCATCAGGTAAATTTTTTCGAGCTCATCTGGATGATAAAGGAGCTCTTCTTTTCGGGTACCGCTCTTAATAACATCAATAGCAGGGTAAACACGCCTATCGGATAAACGGCGATCAAGAACAAGCTCCATGTTGCCTGTTCCTTTAAATTCCTCGTAAATCACCTCATCCATTCGAGAGCCAGTTTCAATCATAGCAGTAGCGATGATAGTGAGTGAGCCCCCCTGCTCCACATTTCTAGCCGCTCCAAAGAAGCGTTTTGGTTTATGGAGAGAGTGAGCGTCAACTCCTCCCGTGAGAATTTTTCCAGAATGGGGCTGTACTGTGTTATAAGCTCGTGCCAAACGGGTGAGAGAATCAAGGAGGATGACTACATCATGGCCATATTCAACTAAGCTCCGCGCCTTTTCAATGGCCATCTCAGCTACTTGAATATGTCTTTCTGGCGGCTCATCAAAAGTAGACGAGACTACCTCTCCTTTTACTGTTCTAATCATGTCGGTGACCTCTTCAGGTCTTTCATCGATTAAAAGAACAATCAAAATGATCTCTTGATGATTGACGGCAATGGAATTAGCAACATTTTGAAGAAGAATTGTTTTCCCAGATTTGGGAGGAGCAACAATCAGAGCGCGCTGTCCTTTTCCAATGGGGGAAGTGAGATCTAAAACGCGCATTGAGAGTTTATCTTTAGTTGTTTCCATCACAATTCTCTCATCGGGATAGAGGGGAGTGAGGTTAGCAAAGAAGATCCGCTCCTTGGCTTTTTCAGGAGGCTTGTTATTAATTCTATCTACCTTGAGAAGGGCAAAATATTTTTCCTTATCTTTTGGAGAGCGGATAGGTCCAAAAACAGTATCCCCTTTTTTTAGATCGAAACGGCGGATTTGGGCAGGGGAAACATAGATATCTTCTGCAGACGGGAGGTAATTGTAGTTAGGAGAACGGAGGAAACCAAATCCGTCAGGAAGGGTTTCTAAAACACCCTCACCAACAAGAATCTCATCATGTCTTGAAGATTTCATCTTGACAATCTCGAAGACCATTTGTGATTTAGTGAGAGAGCTTAAATTCTCTAAACCGATATTTTTGGCATAAAGGCTGAGCTGATCAATATTCATCCGTTGAAGATCAGAGATTTTGGTGATAGTCGGCTCTTTTGCTGGTCTAGGAGGTTGTTTAGATGCAGAAATAAACGGTGTTTCCGGAGGGGGGATCATCTTACTGGGAAAGGGTTTTTGCTCTTGTTCCGATTCTTCTTTTTCTACGAATTCTTCGTCCATTGAAAGGGCTTCTCCTTAGGGTTATTTGTAATGACTTAGATTGCTTATAAGCTTTAATGCTTTTTGCTTAAATTCTGTTTTTGTACCGTTATTTTCGATAATGATATCTGCTTTTTCAGCTTTTTCCTTCACGTTCCATTGTCTTTGCATGCGCCTTTCATACTCTTCTTCTGAAAACCCCCTTTTTTTATAGCGCCTTTTAGCAATTTCTTCATCTACATAGACAGCAATAATTAGGTCAAACTGATCTTCTTTCCTAATCTCTTGAATCAGGGGGATTTCAACAAGAAAAAGAGAGTAACGATTCTCTTGCAGCAGCTTTTGATATTGCTTTTCAACTTCCCTTAGTAGAAGGGGATGCATTATTTCTTCTAAAGCATTCAGCTTTTCAGGATCTGTAAAAACTTCACTTGCGACTTTTTTCCGATCTATCTTTCCTTTATTGAGAATCTTTTCGCCAAGAAGCTGAACTACCTTTTGGATGCAGGAGGAATCTTGAGAAAGCAGTTGATGGATAATTTCATCGGAATAGACGCAATAAGCTCCATGCTTTTCTAGAAGACGGCATAAAGTAGTTTTCCCCGAGGAGATGCCGCCTGTTATTGCAACTTTCCTTAAGTTTAACATTCTCCCCAATTATTGCCAATGGCGATATTTACTGTGAGAGGGACAGAGAGGTTAACGACTTGCTCCATTTCTTCTTTTACGATTTTTTCTACTTTTACTGTATTTTTTTTGGGAAGTTCAAAAAGGAGCTCGTCATGGATCTGCAGAACCATATGGGCAGTCTCTTGCTCTCTTTTTAACCTATTTGCTATCTGAATCATAGCGATTTTAATGATATCTGCTTGACTGCCTTGGAGAGGAGTATTCACAGCAAGCCTTTCTGCTGCAGAGCGGATCATCGCATTCGGGCTTAAAATCTCTGGAATAGGGCGCTGTCTTCCCATCATGGTGACCGCCATTTTAGTTTTTTGGGCAGTTTCTTTGCATGCTTCAAGGAAAAATTTAACTTTAGGATAGTTCTCAAAATAAGTTTTAATAAATTGTGCTGCCTCTTTGAAGTCGATATTGAGTCCTTGAGAAAGGCCGTAGGCCTGTTGGCCATAAAGAATTCCAAAATTTACTGCTTTTGCTTGCGCCCGCATGTGTGGAGTGACCTCCTGCAGGGGGATCTGAAAAACAGTTGCAGCAGTAGAAGCATGAATGTCTTCATTTTTCTTAAAAGCAGCAATCAGTTTTGGGTCTTGACTGAAATGAGCAAGAAGACGCAGCTCAATTTGGGAATAGTCAGCAGCGAGATAGCACCACTCTTTTTGATCTGGTTTAAAGGCCTCTCTGATTTTTTTCCCTTCGGGGGATCGGATCGGGATATTTTGTAGGTTTGGATCTTGGGAGGAAAGGCGACCTGTTGCGGCAACCGATTGGTTGAAGGTACAATGAATCCGATGGGTTTTTGGGTTGATCTGCTGAGGAAGGGCATTGACATAGGTAGAGCGAAGCTTATCAAGGGTGCGATAGAGAAGGATCTCTTGTGCAATCGGATACTTGCTAGAGAGCGACTCTAAAATATCGGCCCTAGTGCTTTTCTTTTTTCCTCCTGATGGGATTTTTAGTTTTTCGAATAAAATATGGCTGAGCTGTTTAGGAGAATTGAGATTGAAAGACTCACCAGCAAGCTCATAGATTTTTTCTTCTATTTTTTTAATCTTTTGGGATAAGTCATGGGACATTTTTTTTAATTGATCTTGATCAACATAGATTCCGAAGCGCTCCATCTCAAAAAGGACAGGAAGGAGGGGAATTTCGATCTCTTTGAAAATTTTCATCAGGTTTCTTTCTTCAAGTTCTTTGCTAAAAAGGATTTTTAAACGAGTTGTATAATCGACATCTTCGCAACAATAGGCGCCCACTTTTTCAATCGGGACATCGAACATCGACTTTTCATTTTTTCCACTGCCGATCAAATCTTTGATCGGGATCTTGATTTTGCCAAATTTCTCTAAGGTAACCTGATCGAGGTTATGCCGATTGTTTTGAGGATTTAAAAGATAGGAAGCAAGCATGGTATCAAAACTGATATTTTTGAGTGTAATCCCATGGTTTAAAAGGATATGAGCATCATACTTGATATTATGTCCAAAAAAATGGATCTTCTCATCTTCTATAAGAGGCTGTATTTTCTGAATCACCTTCTCTAGCCCTAGATGGCCATTAGTGGGAATATACCACCCTTTGCCTGCCTCTTTGCATAGTCCGATTCCCACGAGCCTTGCCTGCATAGGAGAAAGGAGAGAGGTTTCTGTATCGACACAGAGCTCTTTTGCTCCTTTTAGTTCTTTAAGTAGCGCTTCTAGCTTTTCATCATCATCGACGATTTGATAATCTACTTCTTCTTCCACATGTTTCCCGCCTGCGGCAGGAGAGGAGAAAGATTCTTTTTCTGTAAAGCCTTCTCCCAGATCTTTTAATAGAGAGGAAAAATTCATCTCCTGGTAAAGGTGGTGCAGTTTTTCAAAATCAGCTTTTTTTAGTTCAAAAAAGCTCTCCTCCTTAGGAAAGGGGATATCAAAAATCAGCTGAGCTAGCTTTTGGCTTAAAAAGGCATCCTCTTTGTATGCTTTTAATTTTTCCACCCATTTTATATTTTTTATTTTATCGAGCGATTGATAGAGGTTTTCTAAACTTTCGAATTCCTCTAAAAGAGCTACGGCAGTTTTAGGGCCGAAACCAGGGATTCCGGGGATATTATCAGAAGCATCTCCCATAATGGCGAGATAATCGACTATTTGCTCGGGGGTAACTCCATAAATCTCTTGTACCTTGTTCTTATCAATAAGGAGATTCTCTTTGTGGACATTAATCATCTTGACATCATCGGAAATAAGTTGGCAAAAATCCTTGTCGCTGGAGCAAATGAAAACTTCCACCCCTTTCTTCTCCGCCCATTTAGCAATGGCTCCAATGAGGTCGTCTGCTTCTACTCCTGTCTCGGAAAGGAAAGGAATTCCTGCATACTCACAAAAATGAAGAGCGTGTTCCAGTTGCAAGACAAGGTCTTCAGGCATCCCTTTGCGATGACTTTTATATTCTTCATGCATTTTCAAGCGGACGGCCTTATTATTAGGGCCGTCGAATACACAGATAAGATGCTCAGGATGAAAATCTTTAATCACCTTTTGTACAGAGCGGATAAAACCGAAGAGGGCATTTGTGGAATCCCCTTTTGCATTGGTCATCTGCTGAATGGCGTAATAGGAACGGAAAAGATAACCAATGGCGTCTAGGAGATACAGTTTTTTCATTTTATTGATGCATATGCAGCCCTGGAAGATAGAGGTAAAGGGGACGGCTTAAAAGCTCAGGAGGGAAATCTCCGGGAAGGGAGATTTCATGCCTGAGTTTCCCTGAGAGAATAGGAGCTCTCCCTTCAATCAACTCTGAAAGGACCGGATGCAATACCTTAAGTTCTATTACCTGATAAGAACCTTCTATCCCTGCTTGCTTTACTAAATCAGCAAGTGCCTTGGAATAAGAGCTATTGCCATCATCAATATACCCTAGTTCTGCTGCTTTTGGAGGGGCAAAGACATGAGCGCCGTAGTCATTGATGAGTTTATCCTTATCAAGTCGAGGGCGAGCTTGTGTTACAACATCGACAAAGCGATGATAGTCATAATCGATTAGATCCTGCAGCGGCGCATCCTCGTTCGGCTTCCAAGGACGGAAGGGGCTGAGCATATCTTTATCTTTTCCTCTAGTAAGTGTGAGTGTCTTTACTCCATATTGCTGCATTAAATCAGCAAAGTTAAAAGCCGGTCCCATGATTACGCCGACAGAACCGATGATCCCAACAGGAGAGGAATAGATTTTATCTGCAGCAGCAGAGATGTAGATTCCTCCTGAAGCGCAGAGCCCATCGATAAACATATAAATAGGAACTTTATATTTTTCTTTATACTCAAGAAGACTCGTATACATGTTGTTTGCATCATCTGCTCCCCCGCCTGGAGTATTCATATGGAGGAAGATCGCTTTGACCCGATTTTTTAAAGGGGCTGCTTGAGAATCGAGCAATTGTGCTTCAAGGGTTTTGGAAGAGAGATCCTTGGAGCCAATCACACCGTGAATATTGATTCTAAGAACAACAGGGGCAGAATCGGATAGGAGCTCTCGGTTGCCATTTGCATCAGGGGCAATGATCAGACTTGTTTTATCTGCTACCGTGACGGGGGAAGAAAGGGAAAAAAAACTGAGGGTAATGAGAACAAAGGCAACTGCTATGCCTAAGACCGCAGTTAGGCTACTAAAAAAGATTCTAAGAGCACTAGAAAAAATCGATTCACGAGTAACGTTCATAAAAAGTTCCTAGAGTAAAAATTAAATAGAATATTCACATGTTATCGGATAATAAATTATGTGGTCAAACGTTATTTCCCTTTGGAAGATAGAAGACTCCTTCTTCTTTAGCCTCTTGATCAACAAGAGCAGTAACACAACTATCAGACCATACATTAAGTGCCGTTTCCACCATGTCGAAGAAAGGATAAAGGGGAAGAATAAGTCCCATGGTCTTTAGAGAGACTCCCATTCCAGCTAAAAGAGCGCTTGTTAAAAAATAGCATCCCATAGGCACCGCTGCGTTTCCAATAGCAGCGAGTGTGGCCATAAAAATCCAAAAAGTAGCTCCGAGCATCGAATAATAAAGCCCTTCTTGGTGAGAGACAAAAAGAAAAGTGATCAAGATAAAAGCTGCGCAGCCATTCATATTGATAATTGAGCAAAGAGGAAGGGTGAGTCTAGAGACTTTATCAGAAATCCC
>JACPWA010000102.1 GCA_016191565.1 Simkania negevensis
AATACAAGCAGAATGAGAAGGAAGCTTGCCAAGTTTACTTAAGTTTTTTAGCAGATAAAAGAGGCAGATCACAGCAATTTGGTTACCGTTTAAAATCACTGGATTATTTTTATGCATCACGACGACTCCCAAGCGGTCTGCATCAGGATCGGTAGCAAAAAAAAGGTCTTTCTTTTCTTGCTTTAGTTTATCAATGCCGACCTTCAAAGTTTCTTTCTGTTCAGGATTAGGGGAAGAGGTATTTGGGAAACTTCCATCAGGTTCTTTTTCTTCTTCAACAAAAGAAAGGGAGGTAAAGCCCCATCTTCGTATCGCCTCAGGAAGGAGGGTGATCCCCGTTCCATGCAGATTGGAATAGAGAAGGTGAAGTTTAGGCCCAAAATCTCTATTTTTCTCAGGAAAGGTTTGCAGTTTTTCTATTGCAGCGTAGTAAGCCTCGTCAATAGTGCTTCCCACCTGATGGATGAGAGGATGGGAGAAAGGGGCTCTTTTTATCGTCTCAATACTTTTAATCTTTTTTACCTCAGAGATAATTGCTTGATCATGGGGGAAAACTACTTGAGCTCCATCGCTCCAATAGACTTTATATCCATTGTATTCAGGAGGGTTATGGGAGGCAGTGATCATCACTGCAGCAGTACATTTTAAATAGCGACAAGCAAAAGAAACAAAAGGGGTAGGGCGGAGCTCTTTTGTAAGATAGGCTTCCATCCCATTGGCAGCTAAAACTTGGGCTGTTTCTTGTGCAAAAAGGCGAGAGTGGTTTCTCGAATCGTAGCTGATAAAGATGCGATGCCTTTCTAAAGAAGGGGGTGTTTTGAGGATATAATTGGCTAGACCCTGAGTCGCTTTCTGTATTGTGTAGCTATTTAAGCGGTTGGTCCCCACTCCCATTTTACCCCGCATCCCTCCTGTCCCAAACTCAATAGTGCCATTAAAGCTGTCGGCGAGCTCTTGGGGGTTTTCCTTAAGGAGTTTTTTCACCGCTTCTTGAGTTGCTATGTCATAGGGGGGATGCAACCATTTTTCTATTTCTTTTTTTATAAGCGGGTCCATTCCTTCCTTTTATAGTGCATTAAACTTTGCATGATAAAATTCACCCGCATCTTTTTGCATGGAATCTCGCATTCGAACTCACCGACTTTACAAAGTCGCCTCGCTTTCCATGCTGCATTCCATGCAAAAACCTTGCAGCCAATTTTATCATGCAAAATTTAATCC
>JACPWA010000098.1 GCA_016191565.1 Simkania negevensis
CCCTAGAAATTCATAATAATCATCTCTTAAATCAGCAACGTGCAAAAATCCTTCAATCCGGAGCGGCTCTACCTCAAAGAAAAAACCAAAAGGTTTCACTTTAGTGATAATCGCATCGTACCGTTTCTTAGGGTCTTTTTCGTAGTAATGTTTGTAAAGGCGGAGTTTTTTTAACTTGACCACGCTACTTTCTGCTTTGAAGGAGATCCTCTCCTTTTCAGAGCACTCTTTAGAGATCTCTTCGAGATCAACCCCACTTTCTTTTGCAAAGAGGAGGCGATGTATCACGAGATCGCTATAGCGGCGGATTGGACTTGTAAAGTGACAATAGTTTTCTAAAGAGAGGCCATAGTGGCCGACATTTTCGTGGGAATAGATGGCAAGCTTCATACTTCTAATAAAGGCTACGGAGAGGTGATGGCCATGGGGGGAGCCTTTAGCTAGCGCAAAGAGTTTTTGGATATCAGCAGGGGTGGGGTTAGCCGGAAGGGAAAATCCAAGACTTCTTGCTAAAGCATAGAAAACATCTAAAGTTTCCTGGGAGGGGGTTTCATGAATTCTAAATAGGGAGGGAAGGTCATCTTTGGAAAAATGCTCAGCGACGATCTCATTTGCCTTCAACATAAACTCTTCGACAAGCTGGTGAGTAATATCATATTCAACAATCTTGTAGTCATAAGGATCTCCCTTTTTATCGATTAAAATTGAGATCTCAGGAAGGGCAAAATCAATCGATCCCCTCTCTCTTCTTTTGTCTTTGAGGAGATTGCAAAGCTCTACCATGAGTTGCAGGTGGGAAAGATAGGGACTTTTTTCCTTTAAATCTAAGACCCGTTTAGCTTCCTCGTAGGTAAATCTTTTGCGGCTTTTGATATAGGAACGAGCAATTTTATAGTTTAACACTTTGCCATCTGGATCAAGTTCAATGAGTACAGAAGCAGTAAGGCGGATCACTTTTTCTTTTAAACTGCAAAGCTGATTGGAGAGAATTTCGGGGAGCATTGGGATACACATGTTGGGAAAGTAGGTGGAATTGCCTCTTGCTCTTGCTTCTTTATCGAGAGCAGATCCTTCACTTACATAATGAGAGACATCTGCGATATGAACTCCAAGATGGTAATGCCCCTTTTGGTCTTTTGATAGAGAAAGAGCATCATCAAAATCTCTGGCAGTTTCTGGATCGATGGTGAAGCTCTCAAGAGAGGTAAAGTCTTCCCGATCTTTTAAATCTTTTTTGGAGACAGTTTCGGAAAAAGACTTTGCTTCTTTTATCACATTTTTAGGAAACTGCTCTCGGATATTAAAATCTTTGACTGCAGCAGGGATATCGGTTTGTGCATCGTCAATGGATCCGAGCTTTTCGATCAATTTACACTTTGCCGCTTCATTTTCTGTTCCCCAGTCGGTAATTTCTACTACAAGCCGGTCCCCAATGGAAAATTTATGCTCTTTCTCTTTTTTTAAAAGAGCCGACTTTGTTTGCCCAAAAGAATGAAGATAAAGGACGTAATTTCCTTTCGGATTAATGATCCATACAATTCCGACTACTTCGCTTTTGCCTCTTTCGAGGATCTCGCTGACTTTACCTTCTGGCCCTTTACTACTTTGTTTTTCAAGATTGACGATGACTGCGACAAGGTCGCCATCAACGGCATTTCCTTTCAAATGTTTTGGGATAAAGATATCTTGTGTAAAAGAGGTTTTAGTGGTGGGGGTGACAAAGGCAAAGCCTTTTGGATGGATATGAATTTTTCCTTTAATAATAGGTTCTTTTTTAGTTTTTCGTTGCTTATTAATTCCTGTTCTCCTTTGAATGGAAATGATAGAAAGACTTCTATCCCTCCTTTTTGCGTAAGATGAATGAATCATATAGATTCACTGAGATAGTTGCAAATGATGAAAAGATATAAACCTCTTCTTATTTTCAATAGTATAGGAGCCCTTTTTTTCTCAATACTTCTCTTTTATCAAGCTGTTATTTTTCCAGCTCAACCCAAGAAAAGGGAAGAAAGGGCTCCTATCGACCGCTCTCTTCTTAAAAAGAGATTAGCTTCTTGCACTTCTTTGCAATTACAAGAGATGGCAAAAGCAGGCGAAAGAATGGAGTATTGGGAAAGGGTTTTATCAAAAACGAAGGACTCAATTCTCACTGAAGTATTTAAAGGAGCAAAAGTCATTTATGAAAGTAAGCACTATCCCATGAAAAAGGTTTTTGATCAAGAGAGTCATGGACAGTATTACTACCATACTCATCGGAAGGGGGAGCATGGCCACTTTCACCTTTTTCTCTGGAAAGGGGGGATTCCTCCAAAAATTCTTCCTTTGGTGAAGAGAAAAGAAAGTCGGAAAGAATCCTATGCCCACTTAATTGCTATCTCCATGGCTTCTTCAGGACAGCCTCTTTGTTTTTTTACAACTAATCAATGGGTCACCGGAGAGGATTGGTATAAGGGAGAGGATATCCTTGAGATGCTCCCTCTCTTTCAGATCGAACATGCTTACCCCTCATGGGTGGTGAACCAATGGCTACAAGATCTTTTAATCTTGTTTAGACCACAGCTTATCGATTGTATAAAAGAAAGAGATCAACTTCTTAGCGAGAAACAGGAAAAGAAAGAATTAAAAAAGTTTTTAAAAGATCAGAGTATAGAAATGCTTTCCCAGATAGAAATCTCTATAAAAGAGCAGCTCCAGCTCATAAGAGAAATATTAAAAGAGCAAGAGGAGGTAAACATACCTTAGTTTCTTGCTCTTTTTACATGTTAATAGCTAGAAGGATTAGATGGAGCGCTAGGACTGCAAGCACATGGACCACAAGGCTCACAAGGGTTGCAGGGGGTACAAGGACTGCATGCTGCACAACACTTTGTCTGTTTTTTTATCATCCCAGGACCACGTGCATGACAAGATACTAGGAAAGCACCAGATAGCAGAAGTACTCCAAAACAAAGAACACTCATTCGTTTCATTGAATTAACCTCTCAAGTTAGGTTCATTATCTTTTTTTAGATATCTGGTTCTTCTAAGGATTGTCAAGAAATTTTCTGAAATTGATAGCTCACCTTATGCAAAAAGGAGAGATAGAGGAATAATACCGAACACAAGTAAAAATCGTGAGGCTATTTAAATGAATATGACGAGGATTTTTAAAGTGATTGAGGTTCAAAAGATGTATTTCCTCTCTGCTCTTCCTTTTTGCGTAAGGTGAGCTGATAACTAAGAATGGTATTTGAAAGAAGCATCGCAATGGTCATAGGGCCCACTCCACCAGGTACAGGGGTGAGATAGGAAGCAACTCGGCTAACCTCTGCAAAGTCGACATCTCCCACAATGCGTCCCCCTTCCTTACTTGCTATTTTGTTAATTCCGACATCGATCACAACTGCTCCTCTTTTCACCATTTTTTTCTTAATAAAAAGAGGCTTTCCAATTGCAGCAACTAGAATATCTCCTGAAAGGCAAATGCTCGGCAGATTTTTCGTGTGACTATGAGCAAGGGTGACTGTGGCATTTCGACCTGCTTTCTTCTGAATGAGAAGGGCAGCAATAGGTTTGCATACGATGTTAATTCTTACTATAATGACCACATGTTTCCCTTCTACTTCTATTTTAGTTTCTTCAAGAAGCTTAAGGATGCCCAGAGGTGTGCAAGGAACAAATCCTCTCTCTTCTCCTAAAAGGAGTTTTCCCATGTTAATAGGATGAAAGCCATCGACATCTTTTCTTGGATCGATACTCTCTACAACATTTGCATTGGAAAGATGAAGGGGTAAAGGTTGTTGCACTAAAATTCCGTCAATTTTCTCATCTTGATTGAGGTGCTGGATAGTTTGAATCAGCTCTTTCTCAGAAATAGAAGCAGGAGTTGAAACCAAATTCACGTTGCCAAAAAAACTTTTAAATCTGATTTTTTAAGGCTATTAAAAATTAATTTTTTAAAA
>JACPWA010000099.1 GCA_016191565.1 Simkania negevensis
GGGAGGATCTCGTTTGTAAAGCTCTTCATCTCTTTAAGGGAAATTCCTTTAGGAAAGAAAAAACCGCATTCTTTGCTGCTAAAAAGCTCTTCTTTAAAAAGATCGATAAATACTTCTGCTCCGTCGATTTCGTTATAGGGAGAGATCTGCTCATAGAAAGGGGTTCTTTTGGGGATGGTGACTACAATAAGGCTCCCTTCTAGTTCCTCCTCCTCTTGCAATTTTTCTAGAGCCTGACATCTAGCACTTTCTTGCCAAAAAGTGCGATCTTGCAAGTTAAAAAGAAGATGCTTTCCCTGAGTTTTTTCCTGTTTTAGGTAGCGGCAAAATCCGCTAAACTCTTCATTTACCTCAGCAATATTAACATGGTGATGGAACGTAGGGGAAGGAAGACGCAGGCAGCTTGCATCAAATGACTTGGAGACCATTTTATAGAGAGCAGCAGGATGGTTTCCCTGATAAATTGGATCAAATCCCTCTTTCTGCCCTCTTTGATAAAAAATATCGATGGTTTTAAAGAGAGGGCCATTCGGATATCTTTTAAGGGTTTTATTGATGTGATCATAATCATCTAAAACCTCATCTAAAAAAGGGAGAAGCTCTCTCCCCTCTTTTTTTCTCTCTCTTTTCTTTCTCTGCTCACGACCGAGAATATCATAGATAAAATCGAGCGCTTCTGTATGCGAGTCAAAGTAAAGATAAAAAATATAGCAAAGGTGATGCACAAGTTCAATTAAAGTACGCGAGATCTTATCGAGCCCTTTCAGCGGCTTTGAAAGAAGGGAGCGGTAAGTAGAAAAGCGGAGCACCTCTCTTAAGTACATTTTGAAATCGGTAAAGTAGAGAGTGCAACTTTTCCCTATGGTATTCTGCTGAAGGTTTCTTGGATTTGCTGCCAGGAAAAGGGAAAAAACGCACTTGTTCATTTCTTTTACTACCGGGACCTCTTTGTATTTCATCGCTTCAAGATAAAAATCTGCTAAAGAATCTTTCACCTTTTCCTTAATTGCCAAAGCTCTTCTTTGCACTTCCCTGTCAAGAAGCCCCCCAGTACTCAAAAGGGGGTCCACTCCTTGGGCATCCCGAATCAGCTCATCAAAATCGTGGACAAGGCGGATATGGCGTAGGAGGTTTCGATTAAAAAACGGGTTTCCATCCTCTTTTCTAATATAAAAAAGCTCATAGCTTTGATCCCGCTTAACTGTTTCTAAGTCTTTAAGGGCCATGCGCTCAATATCAAGTAAGTTTTGCTGCCCCTCTTCCCAGGTTTCCTTCCATTTTTCTTCTTTGGCAAGCGCTTCTTGGAACCTCTTGATGATTTTATTGAAATAGAAATCTTTAAGCTCTTGAAATTCTTTGATCTCAGTTAACTTCCCTTCTTTAAATGTATGCTGGAAAAGCGAACTGCAAGTACCGATTTTTTCTGCTGCTTCTTCTGCTAAAACCATCACAGCCTGGATCCCTCGCTGCATCTCTACATCTTTAAGATGCTCCTTATCCTGCTGGTAGACCTGCTTTAAGTAGTTATGAATGGTCTTAAATGAACTTTTAACGGTGCTCAGAGTCTCCTCTTTTTCCTTTTCAGCAAGCTCTTTAAAACTGTGTAGCTTAGCTCTTACATCCTCCTCTTCAGGAACTTGTACATCAAGTTCTGCCATGCTCGAAAGGTGATCGACTGCATCGAGAACGCTCATTTCTTCGGCTGATACTTCTTCTTGCTTTTCGGCCATAC
>JACPWA010000023.1 GCA_016191565.1 Simkania negevensis
AAGTTTAAATTTCTCACAAAAAACCCGAAAAGAACAAATAAGGAAAAACCACTTGACTTTCGCGCGATTAAGGAACGCTTACTCTCCTTGTGCGCAATTAGAGAACAACTCTTTCCTAAAATAGGGGTAAATATGGCAAGTAGACTAGAAATAAGCTTTAAATATACTAGCGACGTTTTACAAATTAGGCAGAGCACAGCTCAACAAGCAGAGCAAACAGCAAAAAAGCTAAAGGGAGAAAAACAAAGTCTATATCCTGCTTCTTCTGCACGTCGGTTCGTTGATAAGGTATTTGTTGATTTCCAAGCTAAAATTACGGAGAAATACCCTGGAGAACCTTATGCTGGTTGGCGATCAGCAACTTTTGAAAAAGAATCAAAATACTTCTACTCCACTTTACTTAAAAAAATCCGAGAAGTTTTTAGCAAAAACCAGCAAACCATCCCGTTGCTAGATGATGTAAAAACGCGCCCATAAAATAGCTGTTTACTTTGAATAGGTTTCCTTCAGTGACGGTTATCTTAGGCAATCTGACTATCGATCATTGTGTTAATCATCATGAAGAAGCCATCGGTTTCTCGGAGGCTAAGGTGAAATTTAAAACCCACATAGCTCATCACTTTAGTCTATTCATTACTATAGACAAAGGGGAGAGCATTTTTCTTCTTCTTCGATAGCTTTTTAGAAGCGGTAACCAAAAGAACATCGAGTCCCACCAAAAGCATACGTAGCATTTTTTCCATAAAAGTAGGTAACAAAGGGTTCAAAGCGAAAGTCCCAATTTCGTTTTTTTGTAAAACAAAAAGTTAAGGGAAGACCCACATCAAATCCCCAGATAGGATTTCCCCAAGGACGGTTTTCCTTATCAATCGAATAACCTAGTAGGCCTTCAGTATTTAGTCCTAAATGAAAAAGACGATTAAATTGATGTTCGTAACGGAGTCCAAGTGAAGAGAAGCCGATCGTTTGTTTTTGATTATTTTTTAAGTCTCTAAAATACCCTACTCCTATGCAGGGGGTTAGGCGGTTGTTAGGAGAAGGTAGAAAGTTATATCCAATGCGTGCTTCACCTTGGAAAAGGGCTGACTTGAGCTTTTTACCACTAGAAATATATGGTAAGTACCATCCCTCAAGAGCTACGTAAATAGATGTAGGTTTAATATGTTCATAACCTAGCCTTGTAAAATAGAAGTTAAGCCGATTTCCGTAGGGAGGTATAACCTCTTCTACTTTGATAATTACAGCTTTTGGTTTTTCATCTGCATGCGAAAGAAATGTAAAGAAAGAAAGCAGTAGCATGGCGAGGATGTTTTTTTTCATTTTTTACCCCTTATATTATAAGTTAAAGACATATGCTTTTGGTCGATAATAGAAGTTGTTTATATAAGCACCAGCATATGATCACTAACCTAAACTTATAGACTTAACTACCTTTAAAAGGAAATGTTTTGGTTGGGTTATGGCATCAAAGCCATTACCTCTATTTTTCCCTCCCATGGAACCAAGTAGACTTTCTTCTTTACATTTTAGAAAGATCCTGCTTTTTCATTTCGAAAAAGGAATCATGGGGTAGGATTTCAGATACGAGTTTTTTAAAAACTAAGAGGTGGCAAGATTTTTAGAAAATGTTTATTGACAACTTTCTGTTTGAATTATAAGCTTGCTCAATTAACTAAATATTTTAGCAGGCAATCAAATGCGTAAACTTAACATCTTTACCCATTCTCTGCTTCTTCTTACTACCCCTTCTTTTCTTTTATATCCTCAAAATGCTCCCTCACCGGTCACCTTTCAGGTACAAAAAATCAATGAAGAAGGGATTCAAAAGAAACTCATGCCCACTTTTTCCTATGACGAAATCATGTATTTTATTGAGGAACTTGAGTCAGGCGAGTTGGAAAAGAAATGTACTCCGGAAGAACTGGAAAAGGTCACCCATTTCCTCACTTTTTTAGCTAAAGAGGGGCAACTTCCTGAGATTGCTGAAGACGCCTTTTCCCTAGATGAAGATATTGAAGAACTGTTGGAAGGAGAATATAACCTACTTGACTACACCTTCTCTCTAAAGAACCCTGGTGAGTACAGGATACTCACAACCGTTTCTCATAACTGCGGAGAAGTCATTCTTTGCAAAGGCTGGATCAAGAAAAAGTGGGAACGAACGAAAAAGTTTGTCAAAAAACATAAGAAAGAAGTTGTTATTGGCGCCGCTGTGGTGGTAGCAGTTACCGCCGTAGTCGTATCGGTAGCACTCCCCTAGCTGCTCCAGCATTAGCAAAAGCTGCTACTGTGGTAGCAGGAGGCGCACTGAAGGAGGCTGCAGACATCGCTAATGAGGACTCCGATAAATCAAAGAAAAAAAAATCCTCTCCTCCTTTACCTCCTCCCTTAACAGATCCCAAAACGCCTCTACCAACCGCCCAAGGAGCCCCTTACTTAAAGGAGGTCTTGGATGAGCAGGTTGCCTCTTTTAAGCAAAACCTTGTTCAGGAGCAGTTTTTTCCCCCCTTTTCTTCATCTGAGCAGCTTTCTTTACAAGACAATGGCCAAGCTCTTGGTTCTCTTTTTGCTCATAACACCCTTAAAGATCTTAACGATAGAATCTCTGATTATCCTGCACTTGCTCAAGAAATCCAAAAGATGAAAGCTGAGAAGCATTTTCCCCTGCCTATGGGAAGTCATAAAAACTCCCTAGACTTTGGGCATCGAGAAATCGATCGAAGATTCTCCACCAACTATGCCCCCTTATATAAAGCTCCAGGTAAAGAGACCAACTTCAATACCCTTGCCTATCAAATGCGCGGGGAAAAAGCCTTATCACAAGGATATTTCCCTCAGGCCGTACACGATTTCAGCAAAGCCATTGAACTTGGGGCTCCCACCCCTCTTCCCTACCTAGAAAGAGGGGTAGCTCACTTTAGACTTGGGCAATATGACAAATCGTTAAAAGACTACCACACTTACACCTCTCAAACTCAGAAAGCACCTCTCTCTATTCCTGACTTTAGCCTAGGATTTGCCAAAGGGCTGCCCAGAGGAATTTACGATTCTGGCGAAGGGCTTTTTCTCCTCGTATCCGACTTAGTCACACGCCCTGTCCAAACCGGAGACCAAATGTGGGAAGCCCTCAAAGTTCTCGGCAACCTAGCTCGTACAGAACAGTGGAGCGTTTTAAGCGAAGCTTTAGCCCCCGAAGTGCACAAACTTGT
>JACPWA010000100.1 GCA_016191565.1 Simkania negevensis
AAAGGAGAAAAATTCCATTTTGGAAAAATCGAAATCTCTGGAAACACCCTTATTTCCACAGATAAAATTAAAAAACATCTTAAGATCCATTCAGGCGATCCCTACTCTCCAGAGGAGATGCAAAGCAGCATTCAAAACATTAAAGACCTCTATGGAAAAGATGGCTACATTGAAACTAAGGTAGCCCCTACTTTACATCTCTCAGAAAAAGAACCTGTTTATGATGTAAAAATTGAAATCGAGGAAGGGAAACAATTTCGAGTAGGGCTCATTCGGGTCCTTGGCAATGTTCACACTAAGAAAAATGTGATTCTTCGGGAATCTCTTCTCGTTCCTGGTCAGGTATTTGATTCTAGGTTTCTCAAGTATACTCAGCAAAAGCTTGAAGCGATTGGATATTTCAAATCAGTCAATGTATATGCTGTAAAAACTTCAGAAGATGAGCAGATGGGAGAAAATTATCGAGATGTGATTATTGAAGTTGATGAATCTCCTACAGGAAGCGCTGCCATCTTTTTCGGTCTCAGCACAATGGAAGATGTTTTCGTGGGTATAGATTTAGCTGAAAATAACTTTGATCATCGAGGGCTTACCCGATTTTGGAAAGATGGCTTTTCCTCTTTACGAGGAGCTGGAGAATATGCCCACGTAAAAGCACAAGTAGGGGTAAAACAACAAATTTATTCGATGGCTTGGATCAATCCCTATTTTAATGATAGCCTCTGGCGGTTTGGTTCCGATTTGAGCTATTCAAAAAGTGAGCTTCAATCGAAAGATTATAAAGTCTATTCTCTTGGTGGCTCTTTATTTGGAAGCTATCCAATCAATGCCTACTGGACCTTTGGATGGAAATATCGGCTGAGAAATGCCGTAATCGACATACATGGCGTTGAAAACGAAGAAGCGCAAAGGGAAAGAAAAAACAGTGGTCTTGTTTCAGGTCTTGGAGCTTCTCTTAGTTTCGATTCTACTGATAACCCCTTCAAACCACACCAAGGCTTCCGCTCTGTGATAGAAGGAGAATTGGCTGGGGTAAGAAGGCACTCTGATACCGACCGGATGTTTCCTTTTTTTAGGATAGGCTATTTGAATGCCTACTACTACCCTGTTTGGAGAAAGGGCACTTTAAAAACCAGATGTGACTTTAAATTCAATTGCCCCTTTGCATCTGGTGATCCAAGTCTTCTCCCTTTAAGTGAGCGGTTCTTTTTAGGTGGTGAGACCTCGGTTCGTGGTTATAAACCTTACATCCTCGGACCGAAGTTTAAAAAGAAAAATGGAACAAAAGATAGCGATGATCCTACGGGAGGGGTTTCCTCTGCTCTCCTTTCTGTAGAATATATGCAACATTTTCATAAAATATTTGATGGTTTCATCTTTTTCGATGGAGGTTCGATTTCTCCAAAGCGATTTGATATTCCTGATTTCCGGATGAGTGCTGGTTTGGGAGTCAGATTTGAACTTATCAATCGGATCCCTCTTACTTTTGGAGTAGGTTTTCCGATTAATCCTAAGTCAAAAGATGACGTGCGAAAATTCTTCTTTTCTATGGGAGGACAGTTCTAAACAAGCTTCTCACTTGATACCTTGTGAGAAAAAACGTTAAAAATGTTATGACAAACAAAAATTAAATATTAGAATCAAGGAGCTTACTTATGAAAATCGGAAAGATCTTCCTTTCTTCTCTCTCTATACTTATCCTATACTCCCCTTTTTCCTATGCAGCTGAAAGCCTTTTAGGGATCGTTAATTTTTCTAGAGGAATCTCTGAATCCACATATGGGAAACAGGAGCAGGAAGGATTAGAGCAGATGAGATCGCACCTGACTACCCTTATGAGCGATATTAACAAACAACTCACCGAGATCGATGGAAAATTAACCAATCCAGAAGTAGTAGACAGCCTTTCTCCTGCTGCAGAAGAGGAACTCAAGGGAAAAAGACAATCTCTTATCGAAGAAGTATATCGATATGAGCACCAATTTTCCCAGATGATGAATCAAGCGCAGATGAGGCTGCTTCAATCAATGTCCAATCATACCACTGATGCTTCAGCTAGCGTTGCCAAAAAGAAAAATCTTTCCTACGTCATAAATAAGGAGGCCTGTTTTTACTACAAGACAGAATCTGATATCACTGAGCAAGTGATTGCTGAAATGAATAGTGATTTTGATAAAAACAACCAAAGTAAAGAAGCTCCTATGCCACCTAACACTCCAGCTACTACTAAACCGGGAGCCAAGGAAGCTGCTAAAGGAGCAACTAAAGAGGAGGCAAAATCTCCGCCTACCGCTGCTGCTGCATCCTCTCCTCCAAAAGGAGCGAATAAAGAAACTCCTAAGGCACCTCAAATCTCTTCTTCCACTACAACTAAGAAGGGAGCTTAGTTAAATGAAAAAGAAACAGGTTTCCTTAAAAGAGCTTTCAGAACACACCAAAACAACTTTAATCGGTAATCCAGACCTTCTGATTTGTAATGTTGACACTCTTGAGGATGCTACCCCTCAAGATGCGGCTTTTTTGGCAAATCCTCGATATAAAGAAGCAATGAAGCTCTCTGAAGCGGGAGTGATTTGCGTCGACAGAAAAACAGATCTTATTGCTGGTAAGAACTTTCTCATTTCAGAAGATCCGTCGCGTACCTTTCAAATGATTGCAGAAATCCTTTTTGCTTCTAACCAAGACCCTTCTGGGTTTCAGGGGATCCATCCATCCGCCGTGATTCATGAAAGTGTGCAAATCGGAAAAGGGGTCAGAATTGGACCCTTTGTTGTTGTTGATCGCAATGCAATCATTGGAGATCGCACTCACATTCTTTCCTCAAGCTACATAGGAGCTGAGGTAGTGATTGGACAAGACTGCATGATCTACCCAGGTGCTATGGTTCGAGAACGATCGATTCTAGGCAATCGAGTTATCCTTCAGCCTGGCGCTGTAATCGGCTCCTGTGGATTTGGTTACACAACCGACCCGAAAACAGGAAAACATACTAAACTCGCCCAAATTGGAAATGTGATTCTAGAAGATGATGTTGAAATTGGAGCAAACTCTACCATTGATCGGGCTCGTTTCAAACACACCTTAATCAAAAAAGGGACAAAAATAGACAATCTTGTACAAATTGCTCATAACGTAGAGCTGGGCGAAAATAATGTTATTGTCTCCCAATCTGGGATTGCAGGTTCTTCTACACTTGGCAACAATGTCTTCTTAGGGGGACAAGCTGGAGTTGTAGGTCATGTGGAAATTACCCATGGTGTGACAATAGCTACCCGAGGGGGGAATTTTTCAATTTGTTTGAGTGCACACCAAATAGGGTAAAGATGATCACTTTTTATGAAAGGTCAGAACAAGATGAAGAATTTACAATCATCGATCATCCAAGCGAAGGTTGCCTCATCCTGGTTGAAAATGCTACTACCCACGATCTTAATAAGGTCAGTGAGCTTACAACAATAGAATATACAGATATACATGATAGCCTCGATCGATATGAGATTCCTCGGGTAGAGAGGATTAAAGAAGATGTTCTTATTTTTACACGTCACCCTGTAGAACAGGAAAATGGCCTATATACTACCACTTTTACCTTGATTCTTACAAAGAAATATTTTGTCGTTATCTGCCCTCGGAAAACACAAATCATCGATAATATTTTAAGCCAGAAACCAAAAATTCATCCGGGACAAAAGTTAAAATTTCTGATCTATGTTCTTCTTAAAATCACTCAAGAATTCACCCTGCAAATCAAGAAGATCAGGCGGAATGTGTTGCAGCAAGAGAAGAAAATGAGTTATGTCGATAGCCGCGATATTACTAATTTAGCTGTGAGCGAAGAGATCCTCCACCAATACCTTTCTTCTCTTATTCCTCTACGAGGGGTTCTTGAATCGATTACTTCAGGGCGCTACACTATCCTTCATGAAAAAGATCAAGACCTTCTAGAAGACCTTCTCAACGCAAGTATCCAGTCTGAGGAGCTCTGCTCCATTAGCCTTCGCAGCATCCGCAGCCTGCGCGATTCCTATCAGATTATTTTTACTAATCAGCTAAACAAAACAATCAAGCTTCTAACAGCGCTGACGATTATCCTCAGCATCCCTACAATGATCGCAAGCCTCTATGGGATGAACGTCTCCCTCCCTTTTGCTAATCAAAAACATATGTTTTCTTTCATTTTTATCTTTATTGTGGCTATTTCCCTTCTTTCTCTCTACATTTTCCAACGGAAAAAATGGCTTTAACTTAACGCCAGTCTATAGTGCTGTAAAACGGAAACATAGCTCCTCATTAAATCGATCTGCTCTAACGCTCCTTTAAAAAACCTTTGAGTTTTTGCCAGCCGATCCTTGATAGTCTTCCCTGATTTAGTCTGACTTGTCTATGAATTGATAAGAAAAGCTTACTTTAAAAAGGCGTCAAGCCATCGAACCGTGGATAGGTCACATGAAACAAGAGGATAAGTTAGATTGCTGTTACTTAAAAGGAAGCCTTGGAGACCAAACGCATGCTCTTCTGGTAGCAATAGGACATAACTTTCAAACGATTTTAAGGAAACTATAGTGGATTAAATTTTGCATGATAAAATTGGCTGCAAGATTTTTGCATGGAATGCAGCATGGAGAACGAGGCGACT
>JACPWA010000118.1 GCA_016191565.1 Simkania negevensis
GTTCCTGGATGAGAGACCGATGCTTCATGCATATATTGCCCTCGGAGCCTTACTAGCTCAAGCCCTTCTTGAAAGGAGAGGCGATGGGTAGCAGAAAGGGCACTATACTCTCCAAGGCTTAAACCTGCACAAACCGTAGGAATAATGTCTGGACACTCCTGTAATAGAGTTCGCCAAATCGCCATGCTCACTACGTAGATTGCTACTTGTGCGTTTTTAGTTAAAATAAGCTCACTCTCTGGCCCTTCAAAAATGAGCCGAGAAAGGGAAAAAGAGAGCAGCTCATCTGCTTTACCAAAAACACTGCGAGCTACCGGATAATAATCATAAAAATCTTTCCCCATCCCCACATATTGGGCTCCTTGCCCTGGAAAAAGAAAAGCATATTTTGTGTCCATTTTCTACTTCTCATTCTTGATAGGTGAGCAGAGCAGCTCCCCAAGTTAATCCTGCACCAAAAGCAAAAAGGAGGATATGTTCCCCCTGTTTAATCATTGTTTGCTCAGTTAGCTCATCAAGGGCAATTCCCACCGAAGAAGCAGAGGTGTTACCATACTTATGAATAGTTAGAAACACCCTCTCTTTTGGCACTTCAAATCTCTTAGCTATCGCCTCGATAATCCTAATATTTGCTTGATGAGGAACAAGGTAACCAATATCCTTTTCGCTTAAGGAAGCCTTAGCTAAACATTCTTTCATGGCGCTTTCCATCCGCCTTACTGCATGTTTAAACACCTCTTTTCCATCCATTTGCAAAAAGTGCATTCCCTTTGTCACTGTCTCCAAACAGCAGGGATTTTTGGAGCCTCCAGCAGGCAGATAAAGAAGCTCTGCTTCCCCCCCATCAGCCCCTAAAGTTACATGGTCAATCTGGTATCCCCCCTCTTTTTTGCTACTCGTTATAATACAGGCTGCGGCCCCATCTCCAAAGAGGATACAGGTATTCCGGTCCTTATAATCTACAATAGAAGAAAGCTTTTCGGAAGCGACTACTAAAATGGTTTGATGCATACCCGCCTCTACATAGGCCTTTGCCATGGAAAGAGCAAAAATAAAGCCTGTACAGGCTGCCTGGAGATCGACCGCAGCTGCATGTACCGCCCCTAGCCGCTCTTGAATAAGGCAGGCAGTGCTTGGAAAAAGATAATCAGGGGTAAGGGTAGCAAATAAAATGAGATCGATCGATTCAGGGGCTATTTTAGCTTTTTCTATCGCCTTCTTAGCGGCTTTATAGCCCATATCTGAGGTATACTCATTTTCTGCAGCAATCCGCCTCTCCTTCATCCCAGTACGGGAGGTGATCCATTCATCAGAGGTCTCCACCATCTTTTCGAGATCTTGGTTTGTTAAGACCTTTTCTGGAAGATAAGATCCCAGTCCCGCTATTCTGGCTTTAGGGCGCATAGACTCCTTAAAATAATTTTTAGTATCTATGATGTAACACACAGATAGGTAAGATGGACGTCATTTTAGCCTATCTCTTCATTAAAGCAGAAGTCTTTTATTGACCCCTCTATTCTATGCGCTGCGAGACATAGATAGAACATCTTTTAATTATCGTAAGATCTTAACTATTTGATATTTA
>JACPWA010000141.1 GCA_016191565.1 Simkania negevensis
ACTTCCTTTGCTTTAAAAAGATGATGCAGATAGGCCAAAGTGTAATTGTGGCAGGTAAAACAGTGGCAATTCTTATCGATGGGCTGATAGAGGTTGCTAAACTGCTTTTTAGTGATATTAAGTTTTTCTTTTTGGGTGAGAAGCATTCCATGGCGCGCTGCTTTTGTTGGATAGGAACTATCAAAAGTATCGATTCCTAAGGGGACTGCAAGGGAGAGGGAGTCGAGATCTGCAATGCCAAGGAGATGGTTGGGGAGCTCTTTAGGGAGATGGGGAAGAGTAGCGGAAAGGATATCTTTCATTTCTTTTTTATTCTTTCCCATGCTTCCTCCAATAGCAAAGCCATTGAATGGTAGCTGGCGCAAAAAATGAGCGCTTTCTTTTCGCAGATGAAGATCTGCTCCTCCATGAACTACTCCGTAGATTGCTTGACCATTTTTGTTTTTAAGGTGGGCGTCAAGAGAGCGTTTTTCCCATCTATGGGTTCGCTCTACAGAGCGGAGAAGGTTTTCTTTTGAGATATGGTAAGGGGGAAGCTCATCAAAAGGGATGATGATATCGCTTCCAAATGCTTTTTGAGCAGCGATAGAGCTTTCTGGGCTTAAGAAAAATTCTTTTCCGTCACGGTAGGAGCGGAAAAGTACTCCCTCCTCATTGATCTTAATCACAGTGCTTGCCCCTTTTTTTTGTCCGCGGCTTTTGAGTTCATCAGCTACAGAACCATAAGCAAGGCTAAATACTTGAAATCCCCCTGAATCGGTGATGATCGGAAGACTTCTATTGATGAAAGTATGAATGCCACCCCCTTTTTGAATGATTTCTGGACCGGGTTGTAGAAGGAGATGGTAGGTGTTGCAAAACATGAGTTGTAAACCGATTTTTTCCACCAACTGATTATCGAGGGCTTTTAGGGTTCCATTTGTCCCGACCGCTACAAAATTAGGGGTATCGATCACTCCATGGGCAGTAGTGATCTTTCCCACTCGGGCAGAGGATTTTCTTGAGTTATAAATAATTTCAAAGTGAAAAGGGGAGGTCATGTCAGAGCTCTCCTAAAGACAAGCCGCTTACAAAGAAGGGTAAAAGAGCTCATCGTAAAGATAATTATAACTTTTACCAGGTAGCTCATCACAATAATATCAAGTAAGGAATGGAGAGTCCCATAGAGTGCAAGAAAGCTAAAGAGGAGGGTATCAAAAAGCTGGGAGATCAGTGCGGAGGTGCCAAACCGGAGGAGAAAATGTTTTTCCCCTTTCCATTTTTTTAACCAGCTGTAGATTTGCATGTCGAGGCGTTGAGAGAGAAAAAGGACGATAAGAGAGGAGAAAATAATCCTTGGAGAAGTAGCTAGTATCGCATCAAAAGCGCCCTGTTTCGTATCGAGAGAACTGGGAAGATAACGAAGATGTATCTGCGACATCAGGATAAAGAAAAGAAGGAGAAATGAGGCAATGTAGGTCCCTTTTTTGGCGAAAGAGTTTCCATATAATTCTTGGAGAAGATTGAGGGTAAAAAGGGCTCCAATAGTAAATACATCAGTGCAAGTGATGGTCATGCCAAAGCAGCAGATCTCCTTAGTGACAAAGAGATTAGCAATCACAGCTTCTAAAACGAAAAAGGAAAGAAGCGCTTCTTTGCCAAGGCGAAGGGCAACAAATAAAGAAAAGAGCACGAAAAGTGCATGAAGAAAAAAGAGGAGCTCGTTCATCAAGATTTACTCAATGTTTTTACTTCAAGTCCCTGAGGCATCAGGAGAGAAGTAGTGGGGAAGGCACATTGAGCGCCCTGTTTTTCGATGATATCGATTGTTTTTAGAAAGATCTCCTCCTGCACCCGCATATAGGGAATCCAATCAGTAGGTTTTGTAAAGCATTGGATGAGAAAATTAAGAGAAGAGGAAGCAAATTCATCAAAACAAACAAGAATAGATAAATTGGTATCTATTTCAGGATGGGCGCGGACCATTTCTTCTACTGCTTTGACAATCGCTCTCATTTTAGAAGCGTCCTCGTATCTAATCTCCACATGGGTTTTAATTCTCCGATGAGTCATTCGGGAGGGGTTTTCGACCGAGATTGTCGAAAAAGTTCCGTTAGGGATATAAAGAGGACGCTTTTCGAATGTAAGAATTTTAGTAAGGCGCCATCCGATATGCTCTACATGCCCTTCGATCTCTTTGTCTGGAGAGCGGATCCAATCACCTACAGAAAAAGGGCGATCGAGGTAGATCATGAGCGCTCCAAAGAAGTTGGCTAGAAGATCTTTAGCAGCAAAACCAAGAACAAGCCCTCCGGCTCCTCCGAAAGCAAGAAGAGCTGAGACATTGATTTCCAGGGTCTGCAAAAAGATCAGAGCAGCGATGAAGATGGCCGCAATTCGAGAGATCTGACAGACAGCATGGATGGTAGTCCGGTCGTAAGGTTTTTTTTCCTTCCTCCTTATCCGCACATAATCGATTTCCATGTTTTTAATAAAACGAAGAGCAAACCAGAGAAGGAGAAAGGTAAGGAAGAGGTCTCGAATCGGATAGAAAGCAGCCATTAAACTTTTAGAATCAAAGTGGATTGCTAGCACTTCGAATGCAAAAAGAATTGCCATGATCCAAAGAAGGTAGTAGAGGGGACGGATAAGTGCATGGAGGAGAGCTGCATCCCAGCTAAACCGGGTCTTTTCCAATCGAGGAGCAAGGTGTTTATAGATCCTTCTTACTATAAAGCATAAGAAAAAGGTGGACAGAAGAATCAAAAGGGGTAGGACAAACCATCCCTTGCTAAAAAAGTATTCGACTATTATATTCATGGAGCTTACTCCTTGTCTTGATTTTCTTCTTTTGTCTGTTTTTTTCGGACTCTAACTCCCGATGGGACATTTTGGTGAAAAGAAGGCTGAGCTTTTTCAGTAATTTTCAGCCCCTCTTCTTGCTTTAATGAGGACGTATAACTTCTAACTTCCTTTTCTAATTTCCTTGCCCGTATTGCAGCGCCCTGCATAGAATTATAGTGATGAGAGGATTTGTCATTTCTAACAAGCTTTGGGCTATCTTCTTGCTTCGATTGACTTGGGTAGCTTCTAGCTCTTTTTGCTGGGTTCTTCGTTCGGAATGCCACTTTCTGTACGATACTGTCATGGTAAAGAGATCGATCCCTTTCACTTTTAGTAAGCCTGGGACTGCTTTGTTCTTCAGCTAGCTGGCCGATTTTAATAGGTTGTGCATCCTTAGTAGAGACTTCTTGAGTGTGAAAGGGCTGCTGCTCTTGTGGGTCTAACCATTTTACTCCGCTTATTTGCCTTAAAGATTGACTCATGCTACTTCCTCGAGTGTTAAAGCATGGAGGCAACTTTATCATAGACTATATAAAATTAC
>JACPWA010000024.1 GCA_016191565.1 Simkania negevensis
CTACCCCTTCTTCTAAGTTATGCGATTTCCTTATCTCTTGGATCATAGCTATTACCCCTTCAGGAAAAAGAGTGGGGGTTCCCCCTCCAAAATAAAGAGAGACTACTTTTCTTCTTTTAGTAAGGGGAAGTTTTTCTTTCCATTCTTTTTTAAGGGCCCGAAGGAAAAGAGCTTTTGCTTCTTCCTGATTGGGAAGTACATAGAAAGAGCAGTAGGGGCATTTACGACTACAAAAGGGGAAATGAAAATAAAGAGAAAGATGATCAGTTCCTACCATGAGTCAGCATCAGGATCTTCTAAAATGCCACGCCGCCACCTGTTTTTATCGCTAAAAGGATCCTCTTCAGCCTCTTCGATGGGCGCTGCTTCCTCTCCTCCCGACTCTTCTGCCATCGTGGCCTGGGTCTCTGTTTCATAGGAAGCCGTTTCCATATCGAGACCGATTTCTGTCAGGTTGCTTTCCCCTTCTAAATCAACTCCAGGAATGGTGTGGGGCTCTTGGTAGGCTTGCCTCCCTTGAGGAGAGCGTTTAGGAAGAGTGTATCCCTCTGCCTCACCGCTTTCCTTAATGCTTTGCAGCCGATTTTTTTCTTCATCGATTTTTTTCTTTATCCCTTCGATCTCTCCTTTGTGTTTGATGAGATCTTTTTTGGGAACAAGTCCAAGATTGAGCCATTGTTCAAGATCTTGGAGCTCAGTTTCAAGTTTTTTAAGTCTTTCGCTTTTCATATCCTCAAGTTGCTTAAATTTTTTAGGGAAAGCTTACCCTATCCTTCATAAAAATGGATAGAGAAAAATATTCAGCTTCTTTTCACTATTTCATTTTCTATCGCTTTTTCTTTCCTTTTTTGCAAAAAAAATCTTTTCCCTCCCTTATTTTTATGCTATGTCGAGGGATAGGCCCCATGCTTTAAAAAGAAGGGCTTAAATAGATCTCTTTCGATATGCGCTTTGCTTGGAAAAATGATGAGTTTTGAGCAGATCTAAAAAACGATTTTGAAGGCAATGTGGGAACACATGGCTGAAAAATCGGTTTTTAGAGATGACAAAAATCTTCATTTTAACGATTTTTAGAGATGACAAAAATCTTCATTTTAACGAGTAAATGGAATTTCGAAAGAGATCTAATAACAGGTCTAAATAAAAAGGAAAAAAAAATAATGAGTGGCTTAGGTCCTAATCCTTCCTTATATGCCAATCTATCTTTTATGGAAGAGATTTATAAAAAGTATCTTAAAGATCCTAACCTCATAGAGCCTTCCTGGCGTTATTTTTTTGAAGGGATCGATTTTGCTGGAAAGATAGGAGAAGGAAGGGGAAAAAAAGAAGGAGAGCTTTCTATCTTCCAATTGATCCATGCCTATCGAACCTATGGGCACCTGGGAGCAAACACAAATCCTCTTCTTCTTTCTTCCAAGAAAACTGATGAGGTAGAGGAGCTCAAGTTAGAACGTTTTGGATTAGGAAAAGAGGATTTGGAGAAGGAAGTTTCTACCTTTGGTTTTTTTCCGGAAGAAAAGCTCCCTTTGTCCCGATTATTGGAAGGATTTAGAAAAACTTATCTCACTACTGTGGGTTTTGAATATATGGGAATCCAATCAAGTGAGCTAGAAAAGTGGATTCAAAAAAGGATAGAGCCCGATTTCTCTCCTCAATTGAGCAAACAGGAAAAGAAAGAGCTTCTTTACCAGCTCAACAAATCAGAAATTTTCGAATCATTTGTCCACATGAAGTATCCAGGACAGAAACGGTTTTCTATTGAAGGAGGAGAAACTCTTGTGCCGATGATTCAAGAGATCATCGAAGAAGGAGGAGAAAAAGGGATTGGGAAGATTGTCCTTGGGATGACTCACCGAGGTCGTTTGAATGTCTTAGCAAATGTCACCGGAAAACCCTATAAAGAGATCTTTCAGGAATTTGAAGGAGGCTTTATCCCTACCTCTTTTGAAGGATCTGGTGATGTGAAATACCATATGGGATATAGGGCTGATGTTGAAACAAAAAAAGGGAAAAAAGTCCACCTCACTATTTGCGCAAATCCTTCTCATTTAGAATCGGTTGATCCTGTAGTGGAGGGGCTCGCCCGGGCTAAGCAGGAAAGGGGCAAAAAAAGGGGGGAAGTTCTTCCTCTTCTGATTCATGGCGACGCCTCTGTAGCAGGGCAAGGGGTAGTCTATGAAACAATACAACTTTCTAAGCTCTTTGGATATGGGACTGGAGGAACTCTCCATATCGTAGTCAATAACCAGGTAGGATTTACTGCCTCTCCTGAAGAATCGAAATCCACCAGGTACTGTACTGATCTGGCTAAAACTTTTGGAGCTCCTATTTTTCATCTAAATGCAGAAGATCCGGAGCGTTGTATCGCTGCTACCAAACTTGCCTTGGAAATAAGGCAGCTTTTTAAATGCGATGTTTTTCTCGAACTAATTTGCTATCGAAAATATGGACATAATGAAACAGATGAGCCGAGCTTTACCCATCCGCTCATGGCCAAAATGATCAAAGCTAAGAGAAAGATTCGGGATCTTTATAAAGAGCAGTTATGTGCAGAAGGACATCTTACCCATGAAGAAGGAGAGGCTCTTGAAAAAGAATTCGTGGACTCTCTTGAAACTGCGTTAAGTGAAACTAAAATGCTCCTCCAAAAGGAAGGAGCTTTTCCTAGAGCAGAGAGAGATCTTTCTGCTCTTTTAGCTCCTGTTGCTACCGCAGTTCCCTTAGAAAAGCTCCGCTTCCTAGCCTCCCGTTTTTGTCGAGTACAAGAAGGTTTTTCTCTCCATCCTAAGTTGCATAGGATCCTTGAAGAGAGGCTTAAAATGATAGAAGGGGAAAAAGGAGGATCTCATCTTGATTGGGGCATGGCAGAATCGCTTGCTTATGCTTCTCTCCTTACAGAAAAAATACCCGTGAGAATCTCAGGACAAGATTCAGGAAGGGGTACTTTCTCTCACCGCCATGCTATTTTGACCGATCAGGAGACAGAGCAGCGCTACATGCCTCTTTCCCATCTTGAAGAGGGGCAAGCCCCCTTTGCGGTGTATAATTCCCCCCTCTCAGAATATGCGGTGATGGGATTTGAATATGGATATGGGCTTGAAATGCAAGAAGCTCTGCTTATCTGGGAAGCGCAATTTGGCGATTTTGCTAACGGAGCGCAGATTATAATAGACCAATATATTGTTTCCTCAGAACAAAAATGGGGACAAAGCTCCCGTATCACCCTTTTTCTTCCCCATGGATATGAAGGGCAAGGGCCGGAGCATTCCTCGGCCCGTTTAGAGCGGTTCTTGCAACTTGCTGCTAATGCAAGCCTTAATATAGTTATTCCTAGCACCGCTGCCCAGTTTTTTCATTCTCTTCGCCGCCAAGGGCTGAGAAAAATCAGAAAACCCCTCATTCTTTTTACCCCTAAAGCGCTCCTTCGCTATCCTCCTTCTCTTAGTCCTCCCGTTGCCCTTTCAGAGGGCTGCTTTGAAGAGGTGCTTGACGATCCCTCTTCTCCTAAACATCCCAAAGAACTCTTTTTTTGCAGCGGTAGGGTCTACTATGATCTATTCGACGAAAGGGAAAAA
>JACPWA010000143.1 GCA_016191565.1 Simkania negevensis
AAGCACCCTGAGCTAGAGGTAAATTTTTTTGAAGTTTGGATTGATGATCCCAAACAAGGAAAAAAACATTTTTCCTGGATTACAGATCTCCCTATTACTAAACAGAATGTTTATGAACTTGTACGTGGAGGAAGAGCAAGATGGAAAATCGAAAATGAAACGTTTAATACGCTCAAAAGCCAGGGTTATGAGTTCGAACACAATTTTGGCCATGGAAGGGAGCATCTTTGCCATCTCTTTACCTGCTTGATGATCCTAGCCTTGCCTTTAGATCAAATACAACAACACTGCTGTGGTCTTTTTAAAGCTGCATTACAAAAACTAGGATCTAAAAGGCATCTGTGGGAGCGTGTTCGAAGTTTTTTTGTCTCCTAATTTTATCAACTCATGGCAGGATCTATATCATGCGCTTGGCTTAGGGTTTAAAGGAGCAAGGTTGACATAGGATACCTCTTAGAAGAAACATTAAAGCGTCCCTGGTGTGAGCGTAATTTTTTATAGACTTAGCAAGACCCCAGTGAACTTCCCTCAAAGAAGAAAAGTTGAAGTATTGTGTTTAAAAATAAGGAAACGCTGTTTGACTAACTTAAGAAACTAAAATATTTGTTTGCGGGAGGGGCTGGCGACCTTGCTTCGCTATTGCGCTAAATATTTTTCTTCGCTAATGTCTTTTTTAGTTTTTTATAGAAATAAAGGATAAAGCCTCTATGTCTACAGATAGAGTATCGGCAAAAAGCATAGGACTTTCAGTGGTTATTAATGCACAGATGGCCTACCTCTATTGCCAATTGTATAAGATAGGTAGCTCTGACAAGTTTCTTGATATTCGCATAGCCAGCGTTGCCATATCCTTTTTTTTTCAATCAGTAATTCGACCTTTTATCTCTAAAAAACCCGAAGAGCTTAAAGAAAAAGTCTTCTTTAACCTTCTCCCTTTTTTCATCATGGGGGCCGGCTTTTACTATACTCAGCCGATAAGAAAGATTGACCTTATTGCTTTTGCTTTTTTTAACACAGCACAGCTAGGGCTTTATTATGGGCTTCTTACCCTTCCAGTGCCCAAACAAATGCTTATAGGCACACTCGATCAAACCACCTCTCTTTCCTCTGGCGAGCACACAGCAAAGGGACCGCCTTCTCTTTTTTCTCATAACATCCTTCCTTTCTTCCCACATCACGATCCCTTGCCCAAGGGAAAAGCTCTTAGACCTGCCTCTTTATCCCTTTCTTCTCCTACAGCCTCTGCTGTATCTGCTATGACTTTTGACAAAGCCGCCTGGGAAAAATATTTTGGCGATATAGGAGAGGAGCCCTCCTTGCCTGCTGATATCGCTACTATCCTTGCAAGTCCTTGTCCTATTTGGTCGGATAAAAAGATTCAAGAGACCCACGTTCTAATTTTAGTGCCGGCTAAGGTAAACGGAGAACCGCTCACTTTAGAAAGCTTAGAAAAACTCGTGAAAAACCCCAAAGAAGGGAATGCTACGCAATATCGGAGCTTCTTTCCAGGAAAAAATGAACAAGCCTCTGTGGAGCAAAACACCTGGGTGCTGCTGACTAACAATATATTGCCGGGGAGCGTTGATCAGTCTTATAATAAGCAGGTTACCTTAGTGAATGAGTTAGCTAAAAAAGCTGGAGCTCCCTATGAGGTGCCGCAGCTGATCGTAGTAGCGGTCTCTCTCTTTGTGCACTATGTGAGAAGCGGGGAGCTCCTTTATGCCAATTCTTCTGGTACCTATAACTATACACACTGCCAAGAGAAAGGTCATGGTCAATACCTCACATTCGTTGGCGGTTTTTCCTATGCTGGTCTCTGCGTCCGCTCCCACACCGACGACGACTTATTGGGCTATGGCGTTGGGGCCATGCGTAAGTTCTAAGCCCTTTGTCCTTAGGTGTATTTTCCATTAACAAGGTCATTGGTTTTTTGGCTTTTGGACCTTGGAGTGGAAGGAAAAGGAGCAATCAGCCTTCTCCAAAATCTCCTGTGCGTACCCAGTAAGCATTTTTTAGCACCTGAGTTAATCTAAACTGGTTGGCATGAGAAAGGATGCCCAAATACGATTGCAACCTTTGGGTCATGGGTAAGCGGGAATTCTACCCATCTTTTTAATTTCTCTCATTTTTTGCACTATGGTTATTTTTAATTCAAACCCCTAGGAGGGACCGATGCAAAAAGAGATAGAAGAAAAAAGACAGGAGTGGAAAAAAAGGATGGAATGCTGGCAAGCAAGTGGGATAAACGGAAGACAGTGGTGTCAAGGACAAGGGCTTTCCTATAGAAGATTTCGCTATTGGAAAAGTCGTTTTTTACCCTACAGCTCCTCTTCACAGCCCTCTTTTATTGAACTTGTGGAGGAAAAGCCCAAAAGTATCACCATGGAATATCAAGGAGCGCACATTTATCTTAGTAAAGATTTTGATCTCTCTATACTGCAAAGATGTTTGCACGTTTTAAAAGAGTTTGCATGCTGCTAGCCCCTGGTAATGCTCGCTTATTTTTGTATGAGCATCCGACAAGCATGCGCAAAAGCTTTGAAGGCTTAAGTGCTGTTGTAGAGGAAGCCTTTCCTGGAGAGCTTTTCTCTGGAGCCTATTTTATCTTCCTAAACCGGAAAGCCGTATTAGACATAGTCTGACCTCTTTGCTTCGAAAATTGTAGTGGGACAAAGCCATAGAAAATCGGCTTCACGAAAATAGATCCCGTAGAGAACCAAGGAGAATTCATTTGATTAGGAAACTTGCCGAGCACAGAGTATAAGAAAAAAAATAGTTAGAAAGTAGAGGCGGGAAGAAGAAAAAAAATTAAAAAACAGAAAAAAGGTTGATAAGGGTGCGATCAGAGAACTTCTTGCTTAATCCTATATTGAGCTTTTCGAGCAAAGCAGAGCACATGAGAGAAATAATATATTTATAATCATAGACTTATAAAATTTTGCTCAAAAATAAAGCCCTGACTACTTCCTTCATTTAGATTTTTCAAGACTCGTCTCGTATATCCTACTTACTTTCAATAGTTTAGAAGCAATAACGACTATGTCATCTTATTCTGCTTAATATGAGTAGCTTGCAGTTCATAGTTAAATTATTTTTTATGTTAATTTAATAAAATTTATTAGATATAAATTATATTTTTATTATATAATAATTTATATAAGTTAAATTAATTTATTAAATTGGAAAATTTATGACAGCTATCTCTAGTTCTCCATTTCAAGCAAGATGGGATTATGGTCCGAAAGAAGGGCAATTATCGCCAAAAAGCACACTTAGCAGGTTTTTTAAAGACCTTTTTACAAGACTTTGTAAATCTTACATTTATCCAGGTGCTTATCCTTTCTCTGCTTTTAGCCAGAGGCGCGTAGATCAGGCGAGAAATCTTTTAGAAACAATTGGGGGAGAATCAGTCGCTATTAAAACGGCGGATGGGGATCTTCTAGATGGAATGTATATCTCAGCAAGTCGTTTTAAATCTATCATAGAAAAGTACTTTTGTCTGGTTGAAAAAGACAATGGGGATGGAACAGTCTCACAACAGCTTTATCTAAAGGCTGAGTATTATACCTTAGAAAGGATGGGAATGGAATATTATCATCAAGAACCTAATGAAGAAGCTAGAGATTTGTTAGAAAAATTAGAATCAATACTGACGGTACGCCGTGATGTATCTGTCTCAGAAAGCCCTCAAACTTTAGGAACAGTAATTGAGTTAGGCGCAACCCCAAAAGACCTTCCTCAGGTTGGAACAGAAGACTTAAGTCAATCCCAGCCAACGGCTTTATTGGCGACAGGTGCGGCTAGCAGTTATTTAAGATACAAACGTCTTGCGGTAGCCTATTTGATGCGTGGAATGAATGTGATGTTAATAGATCAAAGGGGGTATGGTAAAAGCCAAGGGAACCCAACGGATGACAAAACTAAATTGGATCTAGAGGCTGTTTATCAGTACCTGCAGCAAAAAAAGAATATAAAAAACCAACATCTTCTTGTGCACGGATATTGCATGGGGGGAGGAATTGCTTCTGATCTTGCTGCAAGGCGCAAAGGGGTAAATTTGCTGCTAGATCGCAGCTTTGCTGAATATAGAGATGTAGGGGAAGCGCTTTACCCTTCCATGCGCGCTATTCTCCATCGCATTCTACCCTGGATTGCTGATTACAATAATGCCAAAAACTTAGAAAAGGTCCAAGGACACATTGCAATTGAGACAGATTCCGCTGATGAAGCGATTCCTCAGAGTCAAGTGACTAAGCTCATTGATCACTTGCCCGATACAATACCGGGTCAGCAGGTAAAGATGATGGGGTCACATTTAGGTCATGAAGGGATAGAGTGGATGTTTAGTGAAGGAGTGAATCAGTTTGACCAATTCTTGGAACAAGCAGCTCTTCGCCGCAAGCTATTTTAGCACATCAGCACAAATAGAAGTGTCTCCTCCCAACTGGAGGCTAAGTGTGCTTATGTCTACTTTTTATTTTAGGCGTCGCTTCCTTTCTCTTTCTGCTCTTCACAAAGAAGAGTCCTGGAAATTCTCATAAAATCTTCAAATGAAAACTCCTCAGGTCGAGAAGTCGTTTTCAGACCAAGCTCAGAAAATACTTTGGTGAGCATTTCCTCAGGAAAAAGAGGTTTTAAGGAGGTCCGGATCATTTTTCTCCTCTGCTGAAAAGAGGAGCGGGTGATCTTAAAAAAATGGGAAGGATCGAGCATAGCAGGAGGTTTTTGTAATCTGAATTGAATCAAAGAGGAAACAACTTTTGGCATCGGATAAAAACAGGTAGGAGAAACGTCAAAAAGAAGAGAGGGGGTAGAGTAGTAACGGATGAAAAGGGAAAGAGAGCCATACTCTTTACTTCCCTCTTTTGCTACACATCTTTTAGCGACCTCTTTTTGCACAAGGAGAGAAATGCTAGAAAGAAGAGGCTCTAAAGGGAGAAAGCGCTGTAGAAGGGGGGTGGTGAGGTGATAGGGAATGTTTGCTACAATCTTCCCTTTTTCCCCTGGCCTTAAGCTATTTTTTAACTCCTCTTCTAAAGGGAAGGTAAGAGCATCTCCTCTAATAAGTTTAAAATGAGGAGAGGATAATCGCTTGAGATGGGGAATAAAAGAGAGATCCTTTTCAATAGCAATCACCCTGGCTCCTCTGTTGAGGAGAAGCTCAGTCATAGCTCCAAGACCGGGGCCAATTTCAAGAATGAGATCCCCCTCTTTCACATCAGCTGCTAGGAGAATCTTAGCTAAAATATTTTGATCGATGAGAAAATTTTGGGAGAGCCTTTTTTTGGGATGAGTTGCTAGTGCGCTTAGGAAGGAATGGATATTAGATAAGCGAAATAGTTCCATCTCGTGCTCCGTAAATCTGTAAACTTAATAGAGAACAAATGGGGTATAATTCTCAGGAAGAGGAAGATGAGGATCGTGCTGATCAAAACCAAATCGCTTTGTCAAAGCTTGCATATAAAGTTTCTTCTCCTCACCAAATTTTACATTGAGAAGACCATGTCCCTCGGACAGATGTTTAGCAAGGTATTCCTCATAGCCCTTTCGTATAACCTGGGGGGTTACAGCTTGCATCGCTTTGGTATGCACTTTTACCCCCATAAGTTGCTCTACAATAAGTTCTTTTCGGATCATCTCTCTGGCGTCTTCGTAGGTAATGCGGATCATTTCGAGACTAGCGATGATACTTGGGCCAAATCGCTCAAGCATTGCTTCTCTGATCTCTCCATCAGTCGCCTTGAGCTCCTTTTCTTCCCCTTCTAAAAGAATCATCTCTGTATTGATCATGTCTTCTAGCGTTTGTTTCCAGCTTTGAGTATAAAACTGATAGCGGGCTAAAGTGGAGTTTAAAAACTCAGGATTGTAGTCAAAAAGGGCAAGGTCCATTTTATTTATTACATCGATAAGTGAAATCGTCTTTCCATTGATTTTTGCTAAAGGGCGGTTGTTAAAATGGAGGCTTGGCTCTTTTGGCTTCATTACCCTTGAGGGTTCTTTAAATGTGCGGCCTTCTGCAGGGAGGGAAGGGGCAGCCTCATCAGAGAGGATGAATAAAAAGAAAAAAACTTTTTTCATAAGGGTTAAAAACTTAAAGTGGAGCAAAAAAAGCCATCCATTCCCCCTTCCTTTGGAAAGGAAGAAAAAGGGGTGGAGACTACTTTCAGGCCGTATTTTTTAGTTACATAATCGATTTGCTGTTGATTTTCTTCTGGCATGATACTACAAGTAGCATAGATGATTTTCCCTTTAGGATGCAAAAACTTTAAGCTCTCCTCAAAGATTTTCCTTTGCTCTTCCACTAATCGATCAATCGTTTCAGGGGTAATTTTCCATTTTTGATCTGGATTCCTTCGAAATGTTCCCGTGCCACTACAAGGAACATCCAAAAGGATCCAGTCCATCCTTTTTAGGAGCCCCTTTCTTTTTAATTGTTTCTCCTCAAGAAGTAAAGCATTTTGAATCCCCGCCCTTTTCAACCGTTTCTTTGCTTGGAGTAACATGAAAGGGCGCATATCGTAAAGATAAATTTGTCCTTTTCCTTCCATTTTAGGTGCAAATGCTAGAGTTTTGCCTCCTGAGCCGGCGCAATAATCAAAGACATGTTCATTTTTTTTTGTCTCTACCTTTTGAGCGACAATTTGGCTCCCCTCATCTTGCACCTCAAAAAGTCCTTCCTTGAATTCAGGAAGAAGATAGAAATTCACTTTCTTATGAAACATAATCCCCTCTGGAGATTCTGTGCAAGGGGAGACTTCGTAAAGGTTTTTCCAGCGCTCTAAAAGTGTATCTCTCGATGTTTTTAAGCGATTCACTCTGATAGTAGTAGGTGCAGCTTGATTCGAAATAAGACAATATTCAATTACCTTTTCCTCTCCATAGCTTTGGAGCAGTTTGTGAACGAGCTGCTCTGGAAAGCTGAGCCGCACATGAAGAGGGATCGTTTCGTCCTTAAGATAGCTGAGAGGGGCTACTTTTTCAAATAGCTTCCATTTTTCTTCAGTTGTTTGTAGATGTGGGTGTAAATAATCTAAGAGTCCCTTCCACCTTGTCATTCCATATACAGTCTCAGATAGGATTTTTCGATCCTTTGAGCCGATTGCTTTATGCGCTTTAAAATAATTTCTTAAAATCAAATCAAGCGGCTGATTGGAGTCGCTTTGAAGTGCTAATAACTTTGATAGGTGAGAGAGTCTAAAATACTTCATCGAGTAAATTATACTAAATTGGTTCGAATAACGTAACAAATTCGAAGCTTGTGTTTTTAAACATTAGCGAGAAAAGGTCTCTAGAAGGTGGCATGTTAAGCGATCCACTTTAGTAATTTTATTTCTTACAGTGAGTATTATATCTCAAAGCGAGAAAAGGTACAAATTGTTATAGTATCATTCTACACAAGAAAAAGGTACATATGGGTCAAGACCGAGGTTTTTTTGGGTTTATAGGAAGAGCCTGCATTAGCATGATCTTTATTATCTCCGGACTGAATCAAATTTTTGATTGGCAAAAGGTGGAAGAGGGGCTAGTCATGACCCTTTATGAATGGCATATGCATGTAGAGGGACTATTCATTGCTGAAAAGCTTTTTGAATTTCTTATTCCCTTGGCTTCTCTTCTTCTAGGGGTAGCGCTTGGGCTTCAGCTTCTTGGCGGGCTGATGCTCTTTTTCGGTATTAAAATCAAGTTTGCTGCTTTTCTTCTGCTCCTTTTTCTCATTCCTGTTACTATGGTCTACCATGCTTTTTGGTTACAAGTGGGAGATCGTTTTCGGTTGGAGCTCGTTAATTTTTTGAAAAACACAGCCATTTTGGGAAGTCTGATTCTCTTGGTCCGAGGCGGTGGACGTCAGGCTGAAAGTGACTAAGTGAATTTTTTTTCCCCCTCCCTCATCTTCCTCATCAGCTTTATCATTGTGGCTTTTGGGCAGCCGAGCCGCTCCCTTGTCCTTTCGATCCTTGCCAGTTGCATCGGCTACGGTCTTTGTTTTATCTCCCTTTTAGAGGTGAGAAAAAGGAAAAACCGTTTTCTTCTTGCTGGAGCTTGGTTTACTTTGGTGCAGATGGTAGAGCTTGGATGGCTTGCTACCCCTGAATACCATGGCTGGTATATTATTTTCGTCTACTTGCTCCTTTCCCTTTTTCTTGGTCTCCAATTTGCGCTTCTTTCCCTTTTTCTCTCTCAATACCTCAAATGGGATAGAATTCTCTTTTTAACTTCTCTTTGGACCCTGTTTGAATGGGGGCGTCTTTTTATCTTTTGTGGTTTTTCTTGGAATCCGGTAGGACTTGCTCTGACTGCTCCTCTTTACCCAAGTCAAATGGCCTCGCTTGGAGGGATTTTCTTTCTTTCTTTTTGGGTGATCTTAGTCAATCTCCTTTTCCTCAAAGGCTACTTAGAAAGAAGAAAAAAAGGATTTTTAACATGGGGAGCGCTCGCTCTTTTCCCCTATTTCTTTGGATTTTGTCATCTCAGCTTTCATGAGAGAGAGCAACAGGGAAAAGAGATGCTCCACGTAGCCCTTTTGCAAACAGGGCTGCGCGTAGAGGAAAAGGTATTTTTTGGGGATCGGAGCACCTCTTTTGTTTCTCCTTATACCCAGTGGGAAAAGATTCTTGGGTATCTAGAGCAAAAAGAAAGAGGTAGGCCCCTTGATCTGATTGTTTTGCCAGAAGCTGCTCTTCCCTTTTCAGCAAACAGTCCTGTCTACTTCTACGAAGAAGTAGTCAAGATTTTTGCAAAAAAGTGGGGAAAAAGTGAAGGGGAGCTTGATCTTCTTTTAAAATATCCTTTTGCTGTGAAAAAGGAAATGGAAAAGTTCCAGAGAGTATTTCGATTTGTTATGAAGAGACCTTTTCTCATCTGATTCGGGAAGATCGTCTGAAAGGAGCCAAACTTCTTATCAATTTGACTAATGACGCCTGGTATCCTTCTTCCACCCTTCCTTTGCAGCATTTTTATCATGGAAAAGTAAGAGCTCTTGAAAACGGGGTCCCTTTAGTGCGCGCCTGCAATTCAGGGGTGACTGCAGCGGTTGATAGTTTAGGAAGGGTTATAGGGATATTTCAAGGAAGCAAAGGAGAGTCACAGTGGGAACAAGGGCCTTTATTTGCTTCTTTAAGTCTCTACTCTTATACCACCCTTTACAGCCTTGTAGGTAATGCACCTCTCCTTTTCCTTTCCCTATCTTCTATCAGCTCTTTTCTCCTCTGCAGAAAGAAAACGCTTGCCTCAAATAGAAGCACACTTTAACCTGAAGGTTACTATTCGTTTAAAATCAACTCTTTATCATTGAGATTTAATAGAGGTCACATGTTCCAGCCAGATGAACTTTCCTCGTCAAGAAAACATCAGCACTCTCTTAAAGCTTCTTCTCCTACTCTTACTGGTATTGGTCTATTTACCGGAACTAGAACAGAGGTAACTCTTCGGCCAGCTGCTGAAGGAACAGGGATTGTATTTCGAAGAATCGATATGCCAGGTAAGCCGATGTTACCAGCTCAGGTGGAATTTGTTAGAGATACCCCCCGCTGTACCATCTTGAGAAATCAGGAATTGCAAATTCAAACAGTGGAACATATCCTTTCCGCGATCAAAGCTTTTGATTTAGATAATGTGGTGATCGAGCTTAATGGTCCTGAGGTGCCCAGCTGCGATGGAAGCGCTCTTCCTTTTGTTGAACTGATTGAAAAGGCAGGGGTGATCTCTCAAACCGCCACAAAACGGGTTCATCATGTAGAAGCTCCTGTTTTTTGGTCAAAAGGAGATGTGCAGCTCGTTGCCCTTCCAGCAGAAGAATTTCGCATTAGCTATACTCTTCATTACCCTCATAATGAGTTTCTCCGCTCTCAATTTTACACGATTCATATCAACGAAGAGACTTACAAGCAGGAGATTGCTCCTGCCCGTACCTTTTCTCTGTACGAAGAGATCGTCCCTCTGATTGAAAAGGGGAACATCAAAGGGGGAAGGCTAGATAATGCTGTGATCATCAAAGGAGATACTGTATTAAATCCAGAGGGGATCCGCTATAATGATGAGATGGTGCGTCATAAAGTCCTTGATTTGATCGGAGATCTATCCCTTGTAGGAAGATGTTTTTTTGCGCACGTGATTGCGATCCGATCAGGACATTTTTCTAATACTTCCTTCGCAAGGGAATTAGTCAATCACTTTAAGATGGAGTATAAAGATGAGCTCGCAACTATCTAAGCGTCCTGTCCCTCTATTAGGGATCAAGGAAATTTCTCGCATACTTCCTCATCGCTACCCTTTTCTTTTGATCGATAGAGTTCTTGAACTCGATCCTGAAAATAGTAGGATTACAGCGATTAAGTGCTTAACTATTAATGAAGCTTTTTTTCAGGGCCACTTTCCCGAAGCTCCCATTATGCCGGGAGTGCTGATCTTGGAAGCGCTTGCTCAAGCAGGAGGCATTTTAATTCGAGAAAAAGGTTATAAAGATCAAACAGCAGTGCTCCTTAGCATTAATAATGCAAAATTTCGCCGCCCAGTCTCTCCTGGTGATACCTTGTACTTAAAGGTGCAAGGGCTTCATTTTGGATCGAAAGGGGGCAAGGTAGAGGCAAAGGCATTCATCGACAATGAACTTTTAGCCGCTGAGGCAGAAATTGGTTTTGCCTTAAGAGGACCGGGGCAGATTTAATATATAGTAAGAGAATGGAAAATAAGAGCAATATCCACCCCACCGCAATTATCGAGGAGGGTGCTGCCATTGGTAAAAATGTCACTATCGAACCCTATGCAATCATTAAAAAATCGGTCACCATTGAAGATAATGTTACTATTAAATCTCATGTCTATCTAGATGGAAATACAACAATCGGCAGCGGCACCACTATTTGGCCGGGAGCTAGTATCGGCACCAAAACACAAGATCTAAAGTTTCGGGGAGAAACTACCTATGTTACCATCGGAAAAAACTGCGAAATCCGAGAATTTGTCACGATCAATTCCTCCTGCAAAGAGGGGAGTATGGTCAGCGTTGGAGATAACTGTCTCATCATGGCCTATTGTCACGTAGCTCATAATTGCAAAGTGGGAAACAATGTGATCATGTCGAATGGAGCCATGCTTGCTGGCCATGTAGAGGTCGAAGACTTTGTCATCATCGGTGGAATGACTCCTGTACACCAATATGTCAGGATCGGCTGCTATGCGATGGTCGGAGGATTTAGCCGGATTACCAACGATATTCCTCCTTATACCCTAGGAGCGGGCGCTCCTTATAAACTAGGAGGCCTTAACCTTATCGGTCTCAAGCGTCACAATTTTCGCTACGAACTCAGGAAAGATTTAACTAAAGCTTTTAAGCTCACCTATCGCTCAGGGATTAACCTCAGAGAAGCGCTCGATCGTTTAGAACAAGAAGGAAGTGGAAGCCCTGTTATCAAACACTGGATCGATTTTTGCCGCACCTCAAAGCGGGGTTTGATCGGCCTTCAGGGAAGCGAAGAAGAGGAAGAAAGTACAATAGAGGATGCTCTAGAAGAGTAATAGATTAACTTCTAATAATGAGAATTATTTTTTTTGGAACCCCTCCCTTTGCCGCAAAAATCCTCTCTCATCTCATTAAAAGAAAAATCAATATCGTAGCTGTAGTCACTAAACCAGATCGCCCCAAAGGGCGCTCTTCCCTTCCCTCTTTTTCTGCAGTAAAAGAAGAGGTGCTTCACTTTCACTCTACCCTTCCTCTCCACCAACCTGAAAAAGCTTCTACCCACTCTTTTGCCACTCTCTTAGCCTTCTATCAGCCTGATCTTTTCGTGGTAGTCGCCTATGGAGAAATTATGAAGCAGGATCTTTTAGACATCCCAAAATGCGGTGCCATCAACTTACATGCCAGCCTTCTTCCCAAATATCGAGGAGCGTCTCCTATGCAATGGGCCCTTCTTGAAGGGGAAAAAGAAACAGGGGTGACCATTATCGAAATGGTCCTCAAAATGGATGCGGGAGATGTATTAAAGCAAAAAAAAATTCCTCTTTCTGAAGAGATGAACCTAGGGGAACTAGAAGAAAAAATGATCCCTGTCGGAAGTGAAGCGCTTCTTGAAGTGATCGAAGAATATAAAAACGGGAAAGTCAAAAAAGTCCTACAGGAGCATGAGAAAGCAACCTATGTTTCCAAGATTACTCCTGAGCTGCTTCACATTCGCTGGGATAAAACTGCCCTGGAAATCCACAACCAGGTTCGCGCTTTTAGCCCTCTCCCAGGGGCCTTTTGCGAGATCCAGGTGGGTAGTCACATCAAAAGACTAAAAATCTTTAGATCAAAGGTAGAAAGTACACTTCTTCCTCACGATGCTTCTCCAGGAGCAACCTTGCATTACGATTCGCAAGGATGGACTATTGCCTGCAAAGGGGGGTCTTTGCGCCTGCTAGAAGTACAGCTCGAAGGGAAGAAAAAAATGGGGATCGAAGAGTTTGTGCGCGGAGTGAGCCTCCCTCTACTTTGTGTCCCTAAAAAAGATTAAAAAACCCTTTAGTTAATTCTTTCTTTTCGTGTAACCTTAATTGAAAGTTAACAATTTAACCCCCTATTTTTCTTATGTCAGTTCCCTCTGTCAAACAATTTGGATTAGACACAGCTTGGAGTTTAAAAACGTTTTTTAATCAATCTGGAACATCGCTATCTGCTTCTTCGCGCATAGCCCCTCTATCTCTTCCACTCTTTGGAGTCCCAGCTAAGGTACCAGAGGTGGAAAAAGAGATTGGGAATACACTTAGCCTTGTATACTGCTCTCAAAACCTATCGAACCTTTTCCGTAAAACGTCATTTAGCCCTTCTATGGATTGGTTGTGGAATAATGGAATAGAGTTTTTCTCTAATGCAGCTCCTATGCTTACCGCCTTACATGTACTGGGCGTTTTAACCTTACCTAAAAAAACAGTAGCGATCTTGGATGTGACCAGTGGCTTAGTCATAATGAGAGATTTATGGGCTGCATTAAGTAAAAAATTAAATAATAGTTGGAATAATCCTAACAAGTATATCGAGTATATACCGATACTTATGCAAGCTTCTATGCTTTTCATAGTCACTTCAGGCACTGTACATGAAGCTTGCGATTTTATAGCCTCTCCTCCTCAATTTCTTAATACTCTTCGCAGCTTTTTTACTAGTGAAAAAAGCGTCTTTATGAGCCGAATGTTTATTACTCTGTCGATTGTAAACCATTTTGCGAGAGGCTATGTAGCAGCAGCAAACGTTAAGAAAGAAAGAGTACAAGGTCCTAAAAAGCCGGAAAGAGAAGTGCTTTCTTTGCCTTTTTCTTTCTACTATATCGATCAGCTTAAGCCAAAAGGGGTAGTGGCAACCATCTTGGTTGGGCTGGAGCTTTTTGGTAGAAAAAAGCTGGCGATCGATGGATTGTCTGTCGACACAGGGAAAGCTTTTGATTATCTAGATAATTTAAGACGACAATTTTCTTTGTCTGATTTAGGTGCTGCTTGCGGAACATTGTTAGAAAAAGTCTGCTACTTTGATGAATACCGTGAAAAAGGTTATAGCACTCTTACTATAGAGATGCTAGGTGCTGTTTTTAATGTGCTTAAAGACTTCGGATCGGCCATGAAATGGCTTGCAGCAGGACCCATCCCTGCTTTACAAGGGCGAAAGCATTTTTTCTGCGATATGAAAAATACTTTTTCTATTGGCAATGCAGCTATTCAATTATTGCCTCTTCTTGGGGTAATAGATCTCTTTGATCAGAAAGACAAGAGAGAAATTAAGAGGGTGTCCAAACCATGGACGGATGGTACAATAACTATCCTCCGAGAGAAGGAGAAAGAATCCCTTACGATGACAGCAAAGGTCAGCATTGCATGCTTGCTCCTCTTCCAAGGAACTGTGATTGCCTATAACCTAATGGATCTTTCTAAACGAAGGCAATGGTACCTCTTTACGGAAGGAGCGTTTCAGTGGGCGCGTAGAGCCATGGCATGTACTTTCTTCGTTTCGCTTTATACAAAGTATCAGGTGAAAAAAGCCTCTAACTTGGAAGCCCAAGAATGGCTTTTTGCAACCGCTGAAGAATAAGATGCGATCCTGAAGCAAAGTTATTAAAATAAATACTTAACTTTTAAAAGAGCCTAAACTTAAAAAGCTTGGGCTCTTTTCTTTAAAACAAGATTCTCTTTACTTTTTTCCCTTTTTGTTGTATCCTCGTTCTGGTTTTAATAATATCACCCCATTTACAAATATATGGCAGCTTTAAAAAATATAAACATTGCAAACACTCTTGGTAATGTTCAAACATTTTTTTCTCCCTCTAATCCTAGCAATTCTCTAGCGTTTCTTTCTGTTGTTCTTCCTCTCATTTCCAAGATAGGCATAGAATGTAAGCGGGAGACGCTTGAGGGCGCTATATGGAAAAAGTTCTTTATTTTAGAGTTTTTTAAGACAATAGGGGAAACAGATGAAAAATTTTCTTGGTGCCCAGAAGACTTTATACAGTTTATAAATAAAAATAAAGTAGCTCTTGCTGGAGTTACGATCTCTTTGGTCGTCAATTTTCATGCTTTAAAGGTATTAAGGATCCTTGATGCAAGAAAGCTTGCTGTTTTAAACATTCTAAGTGGGGTCCTTGGACTTCTCCAAGGTATGGATAAGGTTTCCTCAGCTTTAAATAAAAAGTCTGATAGTTTAGAGGCCTCCTTAGAAATACTATCTATTTTCTTTTTTAGTTACTTCTCAATGCGAATCCTTGTTAAAGGAATTTCTCACTTCGCAAGCCTTCGTTCCTATATTCCTACTAAAATTACGCCGCTGTTTTCTCAAGAAAAGTTCAATATTATATTCCGACTCTCGGCGCTCACAGAATTTGCCCGTCATTTTTATAAAGGATATAAAAATCCTGTGCAGAAGGAAAATGATTCTAAAAAGCTCTATTCGTTTACCTCCTACTACTTGAGCGAGCTTAAAGCTAAGGGAATAGTAGAGCTTACCTTGCTCATCCTAAGTTACGTAGATCCGAGAAAAAAAACCTTGTTAGGGGGCGCTTTAGATCTAGAAAAAGCTTCGCACCATTTAGAGGATCTCCGGCAGCAGCTTTTCTTATCGATTTTTGTTAATTCTTTCGCCAAGTTTCTTGAAGGTGCACATAAGCGAGGTTTTTACAGATGGGGAGCTTTGGTTGACCTTTTTGGGCCCCTAAAAGAATTTGGGTCTGGTATAAAATGGCTTGCAGTAGGGCCTATGAGTGCCCTCAGATCAGGGAAAGATACGTTTTCTGATATGAAAAACGTATTTTCCATTGGCTGCAATCTCACAAAAATCTACGAAATAAGGGAGAAGCCCTTAGTGCCGCCACCTTCTAGTCCTCCTGGATCATGCCAATGTAAGGGCGGTAAATGTGAAGGAACACATCCTTCTGTACAAGATCCTTCTTTTTTAAAGAAACTAGAGGCTATCTCTAAGATAATAACCATTACTTCTATCGTTGTTCANNNNCTTCTATCGTTGTTCAAGTAGCAGTCCTTGGCTATAATGCTATGGAGTTTGTAAAGCGAAGAAAATGGGTGGCTATAACTGAAAAACATTTACAACATACTCGGGTTGTAATGACGTTTGCTACTTTTGCTTCTATTGTGGCTGATTATTGGAAAAAGACACAACTTGCAAAAATCGCTAGGTAGCTAGATGAGCAATAAAGAGTGGATCATCCTTCTTCTATTTCTTGGATTGATTCTCTCCCTTGTCGCATGTGCTTATCTAAGCGATCTAAGGGTGGATCAACTTTTCAAACACAACCTTTCTCATTAAATAAATTATTTAGGTTTCCTTTGATTAAGGAAGCTAAACAGTTTTTTTGCTCTCCTTTATTCATATCCTTGCATGTTTCAGAAGAAGTCTATTGTATAAAATCTCCTGATTTGATAGCCTCTTCGGTTTAGCCTTAGAGTGGAAGGGCCGATCGGGAGCGTTAGCTTCGATGTAGAAACTTCCATCTCTGATAGGAATGTTTAGATTGTACTTAGTTGCCGTAGAGGAAAAAGGAAAACGATTATGTCGCTAAATCTAATGGGAAGAAAAAAGGGAATGACCCGTTTCTTTGATCAGGAAGGACAAGCTGCTGCCTGTACGGTCATTGCTGTTGAACCAAATGTGATTGTTCAACTCAGAAAGAAAGAGAAAGAAGGATACGAGGCAGTGCAGATCGGAGCAGAGAAAGCTTCGGAGGCAAAAAAGAGAAATATAACTAAGCCGCTCCTCGGCCATTATGCTGCAGCAAAAGTGGAGCCAAGAAAAAAACTTTTAGAATCACGAGTAGAGACAGCAGAAAAGTTTTCTGTAGGACAAGAGATAGGGGTAGAGATTTTTTCTGATTGTACCCATGTAGATGTCATAGGCATTTCGAAAGGGAAGGGATTTCAAGGAGCTGTTAAAAGATATGGATTTGCAGGAGGTCCTGCCACTCACGGATCTTCAGGCTTTCATCGCAAACTCGGATCGACTGGGATGAGAACGACACCAGGACGAGGGCTGCCTGGAAAGAAGATGCCAGGTCATATGGGAAGTGAAAGAGTGACTATGGAAAACCTCGAAATTATCAAGATCGATATAGAGAAACAGCTGATCTTGGTTAAAGGAGCGGTTCCTGGGCATAACGATGCTCTTGTCGTGATTCGAAAAGCAAAGAAAAAGCAAACAAAAAGTAAGTAAAACCGATGGCTAACGTAAAGAAATACAATCTCCAAGGAGAGGAATTAGCTTCCATTGAAATCGACGAAAAAAATCTTAAACTCGAAATGCATTCCCTTCTTGTTAAAGATTATTTGATGGCGATCCGAAGAAACCAACGTCAGTGGAGTGCAAATACTCGGGGTCGATCTGAGATCAGAGGATCCAACAAAAAGCCTCACCCTCAAAAAGGGACAGGAAATGCGAGGCAAGGATCTCTCAAAGTAGCTCAATTTCGAGGAGGAGCCACTGTATTTGGACCCAAGCCAAAGTTTGATCAACATGTTCGGATCAATCAAAAGGAAAGGCGAGCTGCGATCCAACATCTTCTTTCCTTAAAAATTGTGGGAGGAAATCTGATTGCTTTAAACTTAGCTGGATTGAAAGAGGCCAAGACAAAAACAGTAGCGCAGTTTTTAAGCAAGGTAGGGCTGAGAGGGAAAGGGATCCTTTTTCTAGGAAGCGCCACTGATACAAGCAAAGCCGAGTGTGAACAGTTTGTCAAAAGTATGCGCAACATACCAAGAACCAGGTTTTTGCCTTATCAAGCAGTAAGCGGATATGATGTAATTGCAAACCAAGAGATTATCATCCTTGACACCGCTTTAGATGGGCTGCTAAGTCAAATTTCAGGAGGGAAAGCGACATGAGTAAAGAGAGAAATCATTTTCATGTGATTAAGTCGCGTTACCTCACAGAGAAAGCAAGCGTTTTAGAAAGGCTAGTAACATCAGAAAGCAATAAATGCACTAGAAAATGTGAGACGCCGAAGTACCTTTTTCTGGTCGATAAAAACGCGAATAAAAAAGAGATTGCTGATGCGATTGAAGCGATCTATGCAGAAAAAAAAGTGAAGGTTCTAAAGGTGAATACGATTACACTCAAACCTAAGAAACGGGTAGTTCGAGGAAGAGCAGGCTTTCGAGCAGGAATGAAGAAAGCAATTGTTACCCTCCAAGTGGGCGACTCTTTAGGGGAACAAGTGTAACTTTAGAAGGAGCAAAAGAAGTACATGGTAAAGAAATTTCGACCGACAACTCCGAGCCAAAGAGGAATGGTTTTACCCAGTTTCCACGAACTAACCCGTGTGGGGAAAACAAGACAAACAGTAAAGCCGGCAAAACCTCTTCTTGAGAAGAAACAGAAAATCAATGGAAGAAACCATCATGGTCATGTGACTACTCGTCATCGCGGGGGAGGACATAAGAGATTTTATCGAGTGATCGATTTTAAACGAAATAAAGATGAGATTGAAGCGAGAGTAGAATCGATCGAGTATGATCCTAACCGCTCTACTCATATCGCCCTTCTCCATTATCGCGACGGAGAAAAGAGATATATCCTTGCTCCTGAGGGACTAAAAGCAGGAGACCTCGTCTTTTCTGGGGCTAATGCCCCTTTTAAACCAGGATGCAGCATGCCGATGAAACACATGCCTCTTGGATCGGTCATTCACAATGTTGAAATGTATCCAGGAAGAGGAGGACAGCTTATCCGCTCTGCAGGTCTTTCTGCGCAACTTATGGCGAAAAGCAACGGGTATGCCACCTTAAAAATGCCTTCTGGTGAAGTGAGGGTTGTTCCCGAGGAGTGTCGTGCAACTTTTGGCACTCTTTCTAATGCAGAACATTCCCTCCGTGTAGAAGGAAAAGCAGGGCGCAATAGATGGAAAGGAATCCGCCCCACCGTGCGCGGAACAGCAATGAACCCTGTAGATCATCCCCATGGTGGAGGAGAGGGAAAACATCGCGGAAATATCCCACAGACTCCTTGGGGAATGCAAACGAAGGGATATAGAACCCGCTCAAAAAAGAAAACGAAAAAATGGATCATTAAGGATCGAAGGAAATAATAGAGGAAAATATGGGTAGATCTTTAAGAAAAGGCCCCTTTGTCGATCACCACCTACTGGAAAAGGTGAAAAAACAGACTCAATCTGGTTCTAAAAAATCGATCAAAACATGGTCGAGAAGATCGATGGTAGTTCCGGAAATGATTGGACATACTTTTGAAGTGCATAATGGAAGAAAATTTATTCCTGTATCTATTTCTGAAAATATGGTGGGACACCGTCTAGGAGAGTTTTCTCCTACCCGCACATTTAAAGGACATCCTATCAAGTCTGCAGCAGAGACGGCAGCTGCAGCAGCACCTAGTTCTACTTAGATAGAGGCAAAATAACAATGAGTGAAGCGAAAGCAATATCTAGATTTATACGTATCTGCCCAAGAAAAGCACGCCTTGCTGCTGGATTAATCCGCGGAAAGGGGGTAGAAGATGCCATTTTTCAGCTGCTCTACAGCAACTTAAAAGGGGGCGACTTATTAAAAAAAACGCTGATGAGTGCTATTGCCAACGCAGAAACTCTGCATGGGGTGCAACGGCGCGATCTTGAAGTAAAAGAGGTCAGAATTGATGGTGGCCCTTCTCTAAAAAGGGCAAAATCTAAGTCTCGCGGTGGAAGGATGCCTATTTTAAAGCGGATGAGCCATTTTACAGTAGTGGTCGGGACGAGAGGAGGAAAATAGCGATGGGACAAAAGACATCTCCAAAAGGGTTTAGGTTAGCGTTAAGAAAAGACTGGCAGTCGATCTGGTTTGCAAAGAAAAGTGAATTCGGTTTTCTTCTTCTCGAAGATAGAAAGATTAGAGAGCATTTAATGAAAAAGCCCTGCTGTGTGGGCACCTCTGAGATTAAGATCAAGAGAATGAGTGAGAAAATTGAAATCACACTTCACACTGCACGTCCTGGACTTGTGATCGGCAAGAAAGGAGCAGAGATTGATATCCTCAAAACTGAGCTGAAACAGCTTACTGGTAAGGATATTTGGATCGAAGTTGCTGAAATCAAAAGACCAGATCTCGATGCAAAATTAGTTGCAGAAGCGATTGCTAAGCAGATTGAGCGGAGAGTTGCTTTTCGCCGCGTGATGAAAAAAGCGATGCAGTCCACGATGGATGCTGGCGCGAAGGGGGTCAAAGTGCAGATTTCCGGGCGCGTCGGGGGTGCAGAAATTGCTCGAACTGAATGGTATAAAGAAGGGAGAATTCCCCTTCATACTTTAAGAGATTCTATTGACTTTTCATTAGGAAGAGCAGAAACTACCTATGGATCGATTGGGATCAAAGTGTGGATCAATCGAGGCGAATAAGGAAAAAGCTTTAGGAGAAAAAAAACATGTCACTGATGCCAGCACGATCTAAATTTCGAAAGCAGCAGAAAGGTTCACTGCGAGGGCTGACCAAAGCAGGCGAATTTGTTGAGTTTGGTGATTTTGGGATGCAAGCCCTTGATAGGGGCTGGCTTACCAATCAACAGATTGAAGCATGTCGAGTGGTCATTAATCGTTACTTTGCCCGTCGAGGGATGGTCTGGATCAGAATTTTCCCTGACAAGCCCATAACAAGGAAGCCTGCTGAAACCCGTATGGGAAAGGGAAAGGGAGCTACTGACCATTGGGTGGCATCGATTCGTCCAGGTCGGGTTCTTTTTGAAGTGGCAAATGTTTCTAAAGAAGATGCTAAGGAAGCTCTTCTCAAAGCTGCGGCAAAGCTCCCTTTGAGAACTCGGTTTGTGGAAAGAATGGAAAGAGCTTAAGAAATAAGGACAGTGATAAGCATGGCAAAAAAAAGCGAGTCAAAGAAAGAGACGGAGAAGAAGCCAAAAAAGGCAGCTAAAAAAGAGGCTAAAGAACCTAAAAAAGTAGTGAAGAAAGAGGTTCAAACCAAGCCAAAAAAAGCTCCGAAGAAAGAGATAGAGCAAGCAGTTAAAAAAGAAACTGTAGCGGAAGTAAGAGAAGAGAAAAAAGAAACGGCTAAAGCTCCTAAAAAAGAGAAAGTTAAAAAAGAAAGCAGGATAAGCTCGAAAGAAGAGCTTGAGGTGGAGCACGAGGAGCTCTGCAAAAAGATCTTTTTACTCAAAAATGAGCTTAGTGTGAACAGAAAATTAGAAAAGCCGCATCTCTTAAGAGAGACAAAAAAAGAAAGAGCGCGCATACTTACTGCTCTTAGACAAATTGAATTAGTAAAGAAATAGGTGATTATGGAAGGGCTAGAAAAACGAAAGGTTAGAGAGTGGATTGTAGTCTCTAATAAGATGCAAAAGACTGTTACAGTCAACGTAGAGAGAACAATGACTCATCCTCGCTTAGCAAAAGTGATTAAACTGCGAAAAAAATATTATGCCCATAATCCTAAAGGAAACATCGAGATTGGACAGAAAGTAAGGATTAGAGAAACCAGGCCGATCTCTAAATTAAAGAGATGGATCGTGGAAGAAATACTTTAAGTTATGTTTAAACTAATAACCTGAGTTTTGGTTCAATTTGCTCAGAATCAATAAAGGTTTTCGGGAGAGTTTGATTCTTTTTTTTCGAAGGGAATATCCGAAGGCGATATTCTTGAGAAAAAAAAGGAGCAAAGTCACGAAAAGATCGTTGATAATGAGCGAATTCAATCTAAAACTCAGGTTAATAAAAGTGAGTAGGGGATGATACAGCAAGAAAGCGAATTAGAAGTTGCTGATAATAGCGGAGCAAAAAGGGTAAAGTGCTTTAAAGTACTTGGCGGTTCGAAAAAGCGCTATGCACGTGTAGGAGATGTAGTGGTAGCTTCTGTTAAAGAGGCAGATCCCAAAGGAAGTATCAAGAAAGGTTCCGTTGTAAAAGTGGTCATCGTAAGACAGAAAACCTATATTAAGCGCAAAGATGGTACGATGCTCCGGTTTTATGACAACAGCTGTGTATTGCTAGATGAGAAACAAAATCCAAAAGGGACAAGGATTTTTGGTCCTATTCCTAGAGAAGTGAGAGAGAAAGGGTTTATAAAAATTAGCTCGCTCGCTCCTGAAGTAATTTAAATTTAGAGGGTGTTTCAAAAACCGAAAACAAATGAGAGAAAAAAGGCGCAAAATTTTTTTAGAGCTTTGAGACGCTCTCTGTAGGTGAAATAATGAAAAACAAGTGGTTAAAAAAAGGGGATAAGGTTTGCATCTTATCTGGAAATGATAAGGGAAAAGTGGGTGAAATCCTTTTCAAGAGAGAAGATCGGGTTGTTGTCCAAGGAGTCAATGTCCGAAAAAGGCACATGAAAGCGCGTACTCAGAAGCAAAAGTCTGAAATTGTCAGTATGGAAATGCCTATTCATGCTTCAAATGTTGCTCTTTGTGATAGCGAAGGAAAAAAGTTAAAAATTCGAGTTGATCAAAATAAAGAAAAGGGAAAAGAGCTCGTCTACATTAAAGGAAACAAAGAGATAGAAAGACGGACCTTGAGAAAACTTGCTAAATAGT
>JACPWA010000146.1 GCA_016191565.1 Simkania negevensis
GAAGCTTATGTTTTTAAACATTAGCGAGAAAAGATCTCTCGAAGATGATATGTTAGGCGATCCAATTTAGTTATTTTATTTTTTACATTTAGTATTATACCATTTATCAGAAATAACTTTGTATTTGAGCACGTGAAAGCGCCGTGATTCAGCAATCGTAAGTTTGGTCGTATTGAATTAATACTACCCAACTTACGATCGCTGAATCCCGGCAGCTTTGACGCAGCTGAAATACAAAGTTATTTTTGATACATGGTATTATAAATGACAAAAACCTTTTGAGGAGGTCTTATGATGCAAACTCTGTTTTCTGAAAAAAGTGAAGTACTTTGGAAAGAAAGTCTTTCCTTTACCGATATAAAATATCAGAAAGCGGGAGGGGTCGCTAAGATCACTATCAACCGCCCCCATATTCATAATGCCTTCCGACCTTTGACCGTAAGAGAGATGATGGAAGCACTCGATGATGCGAGGTATGATGAGAAAATCGGCGTAGTGATCCTTACAGGGGAAGGGAAAAATGCTTTCTGCTCAGGAGGAGACCAAACGGTGCGCGGAAATGAGGGGTATCAAGATGAGTATGGGACACAAAGCCTCAATGTCCTTGATTTTCAAAAAATGATCCGCTCTATTCCTAAGCCTGTAATTGCCATGGTATCTGGCTATGCAATTGGGGGAGGCCATGTTCTGCAAGTGATCTGCGATCTTACGATTGCTGCAGATCATTCGATCTTTGGGCAAGTAGGACCTAAAGTAGGCTCTTTTGATGGAGGATTCGGCGCCTGCTACCTCGCTGAAATCATTGGACAAAAAAAAGCGCGGGAGATTTGGTATCTCTGTCGTCAATATAGCGCTGAAGAGGCTTTAAAGATGTGGCTCATCAATCATGTGGTTCCTTACGAAGAGCTAGAGAAAACTACTTTAGAGTGGTGTGACAAGATTTTGGAACACTCTCCCCTCGCCCTACGCTGTTTAAAAGCTGCTTTCAATGCAGATCTCGATGGACAAGCGGGGCTGCAAGAGCTCGCCGGCAATGCAACTTTGCTCTACTATATGACAGAGGAAGCATCTGAAGGACACTGTGCCTTTTTAGAAAAAAGAAAGCCGAATTTCTCAAAATTTCCCAAAAGATCTTAAATCTTATGAAGAAGAGCGAGACTCTAAAAAACATTCGTTACCTTCCCCTTCTCATAGAAGGAGCCCGCCCTAAAACTCTGATTGCAGGGGCAGCTCCTGTCTTTATGGGAACAGCGATTGCCATAAAAGAAGGGAGCTTTCAGCCTCTTTGTTTTGTAATGACCCTTCTCTTTGCTCTTCTAATCCAAATCGGAACTAACCTCACGAACGATTTCTTTGACTACCTCAAAGGAACCGATACAGCTCAAAGAAAGGGACCCCGTCGCCTTACTGAATCAGGACTACTTCCTCTTCAAGTAATGAAAAAAGTCATCCATCTTCCCTTTTTTTTTGCCCTTCTGATTATCCCCTATTTTGTCTTAATTTCTCATTGGTCGATTGCTTATTTAGCCCCTCTTGCTATTCTTTGTGGTTACCTTTATACAGCGGGTCCCTATCCAATTGGCTATTTGGGACTCGGAGAGGTTTTTGTCCTTCTTTTCTTTGGTGAGATTGCCACAGCAGGAACCACCTATTTGCAAACAAAAGAGATCTCTTCTATTGCTTTGATCGCGGGACTAGCCCCCGGATTTTTTTCAATGGCAATTTTAACAGTCAACAACCTCAGAGATATTGAAGAGGATAGAAAAGGGAAGAAAAAAACTCTGCCCGTTCGCTTTGGTTATCGCTTTGGACAGATCGAATATACCTTTGCCCTCCTGTTTCCTTTCCTCATTCCTCCTCTCCTTGTTTGGCAAACACAAAAGCACGTGTATAGCCTCTTCACTCTTTTCCTTCTTTTTCTCGCCATTCCAAAAGTAAGAGAGGTTTTTTCTTCAAAAAGGCAGCGAGAACTTCTTCCTTTGCTCGGCAAGACAAGCAAACTTTTTTTCTACTTTACTCTCTGTTTTTGTATCGGATGGTTGATTTAAATCGATTTTATTTTGCGCAGAAGCTATGTAAGAAATGTAGGGCAAATCAGAGGGAATTCAAGCAGATGTTAGAGAATTTTTCAATTAGTTTTGAATGTCCCATCAGCTACCATGCTCGAAAAAATAGAGAAAATCTAGCGCTCATTTCCTCCAAAGAAAGCTGGACTTATGGGCAATGCGAAGCATGGGTAGAGCAGATGACGATAGCTTTGAGATCGCAGGGGATAAAAGAAGGAGATAAGGTTGCTTTTCTTCCCACTAAAGAATTTCCTTCCCCGCTTATTTTCTTTGCGATTTTCCGTGTAGGGGGGGTAGCCTGTCCTATGAGTTCCTCTCTTCCAGCGGTAAGAATTCATGAGGCTTTAGATGACTTAGGAGCGACTCTTTTTCTTGTTCCCGACTTTCTTGTAGGAGAGTTTCCTAAAATAAAACAAATCCTCCACCCTTTTTCCTCTCTCTTTACTAAAGGAAGCTTTAGCTTCTCAGCTAGGCAAACGTTTCTTCCTAAAGAACGCCTAGCTACCCATCTTTTTACTTCTGGATCGGTCCAATGTCCAAAAATTGCTTCCCACTCTTTAGGGAACCACTATTATAGCGCTTTAGGATCACTTGCTACCATCCCTCTAAAGCAAGGAGATCGCTATCTTCTTTCCCTTCCTCTCTTTCACATTTCAGGGATTGCCATCCTTTTCCGTACTTTCTTGGCAGGAGCTACTATTGTGATCCAGGAAAAAGAGGGCTCTCTTTTAGATACTGCTCTAAAGCATCAAGTCAGCCACCTTTCTTTTGTTCCTACCCAACTCCACCGACTATTTAAAGAGCCCTTTCCGCTACAAGAACAATTTACCAAAATCGCAAAGGCGATCTTGCTCGGAGGCGACTTTATTTCTCCTTCCCTCTTTTATAAGGGGAAAGAGAGAGGACTTCCCCTCCATCCAACTTATGGAATGACAGAAATGAGCTCCCAAATCACTACCTATAGCGAGCCCCTCGCTCCTTTCTCTCTCGGACATACCCTCCCTTATGCCCAAATCAAGATTGGAGAAGACCAAGAGATCTTAGTCAAAGGGAAAACACTTTTCAAAGGCTACCTTAACTCCTCCTTCCAACTTGAGCCTGCTCTTAACGCAGAAGGGTGGTTTCCCACTAAAGATCTAGGAGAATACTTTCCCAAACAGGGGCTTAAAGTCTTTGGAAGAAAAGATCGGATGTTTATCAGCGGCGGAGAAAAAATCCAGCCGGAAGAGATCGAATTTTTTCTCGGAAGTATCGAAGGAATCACTAAAGTGCATGTAAGACCACACCAAGATGAAGAGTTTGGCTTCCGCCCGATTGCTTACATCCAGAGCGAGGAGTCCTTTAAAGAGGAATTTCTTAGAGAATACCTCTCTACTTTTCTCCCTAAGTTCAAAATCCCTATCGCCTTCTATCCCCTCGATCAGCTAAAATTAGGACAAAAACACTCCTTTTAAGAGAAAAAACCTAATGACTAGTCTAAATCCAATTCTTACCAATCGCTTAGGGGCTAGTGTAAATGCCTATCTCATCCTTAAACAAGGAGAAAATGTCTTGCTCCTTCTAAGACAAAATACGGGGTACTATGATGGTTTTTATGGGCTCCCTGCAGGTCATGTAGAAAACGGAGAATCGGCTACTGAAGGAATGCTTAGAGAGACCTATGAAGAAATTGGGATCACTCTCAATTCTTCCAACCTCCAAGTGCTCCACGTGATGCACCGCCAGTCAAATCGATTTAATGTGGATATTTTCTTTCAATGCTCCCTTTGGGAAGGAAAGATCGAAAACCGGGAAATAGAAAAGTGCGCCTCTCTAGAGTTCCACCCCCTTCATGAGCTCCCTTCAAACACTATTCCCTATATTGCAGATGCCCTTCAAGCGATCAGCAAAGGGATATGCTATTCTGAACAGGGATGGAGTTAATACCACTTCCAAAAAATAGATAATAAATTAAAGCTCCCTTTTGTCTGTGAATCTAAAACCTTTGCTTTTATCAACTTATTTAATATTAAATGTAACTTTAATTTATAGTGGATTAAATTTTGGATGATAAAATTGGCTGCAAGATTTTTGGTAACAGTTCACGGGGTAGAGAAGTTAAGCCCTAGGA
>JACPWA010000147.1 GCA_016191565.1 Simkania negevensis
TAAACTAGGACCCAGTTATTCGGTCCTCTCTCAAACCCTTTTAGGAGATCTTTGGGTTCTTGTGACTGACCTTCCCGACCGAGGGAAAGAATTTTGGCTCTATAATAGGCCAAGGCAAGAACTTTCCCTTCTCTATGCTTCCTTAGAACCTCATGAATTTTCAAAGATGTATCCATTGAGTCTAAAAGCTCGGGATGGCAGAGAACTTATCAGCTATTTGACTCTTCCTAAGGAGTTTGATTTGGATGGTGATGTTGCTTTTCCTCTTCCTTTAGTTGTTTTCCCTCATGGGGGACCGTTCAAAGTGCGCGATCGCTATATTTTCCACCCCTTTCATCAATGGCTTGCAAGCCGGGGGTATGCAGTTTTGAGTGTGAATTTTAGACTCTCTTCAGGATTTGGGAAAGAATTTGTAAGTGCAGGCAATGGAGAATGGGGAGGGAAAGCCCATCTTGATGTAATCGATGCGGTAGAGGAATGCATTAAAAGGGGAATTACCGAGAAAGGAAAGCTCGCTGTAGTAGGAGGGAGTTATGGGGGCTATGAGGCTCTGGCAGGGCTTACCTTTACCCCTGATTTCTACACCTGCATTGTAGCGCTTTGTGCTCCCTCTAACTTAAAAACTGTCCTTCAAGGAGTTCCCTCTTACTGGGAGCTTTTAGCAACTCCTTTCTCAGAAAGAACCCTTTTTTTCACAAAAAAGGCCTTTATTATAAGTATGGGAGGAGATCCAGAAAAGCCGCAGGAGGCTCCTTATCTAGAAAAATGCTCCCCACTTAATTATGTTGATAACATTCAAAAACCTCTCCTCCTTATCCACGGCGCAAACGATCATATTGTACAGGAGAAGGAGTCGCAGCAGATTTATGAAGGGATGAAGAAAAGTCAAAAGCCTGTTACTTATCTCTCTTTTCCTGACGAGGGGCATGGAATTGAGAAGTTTGCTAACAAGATGCACTTCTTAGCGCTCATTGAAAAGTTTTTAGCTAAGCACTTAGGAGGAAGAGAGGAGCCTCTTCAAGAAGAAATACAAAGAGCCTCCAGTGCCAACGTTCAAGATTGATTGACAGCTATTCCTAAAAGCTACATATTAAAGAGCTGAAATATCCTTTTCGATAACTGTAGGGGTTTATTATGAAAAAACATTGCATTATTTTGGCCTTCTTATTTTCTCTTTTTTTTCTTGCTGTTTTAAGAGCGGAAAGCCCTACTTTTGAGTTCGGAGCAGGAGCGGGTTATCGACTAGATACTCATAAATACAATATTCAGAATGAAACTAATAATTCTCTCCCTGCCTTTCGCTCTAAGATCAAGGATATTGATATATTTCAAACAGGTTGTTTTGGTCGGCTTAGTTATCGCAATTGGTTTGTTTCCCTTTATGGAGATTACGGATGGGTGCTGAGTGGAAAACAAGATTCTACTTTAACGCTCTGGAACGATTCCCTCACCCGATCATCTAGCGCTAGTATAGATACAAACATAGGAGGGCACGTTATTGATGTGGAAGGGAAAACAGGATATCGGATCCTCCTTCCAAACATTTTTAAGGAAACCTATTTGATCCCGATTATCGGCTACGCCTATTTTAATCAATCCCTTTCTCAAAAAGATCCTCACCCCAAAACGCAACCTTTTTCCCCTTCTTTCTTCGATATCTCTCCTAGTACGATAGCAATAAAATTTGGAGAGAAGTTTCGCAGAAAATGGAGCGGCCCTTTGGTGGGAGGTGCTTTAGCTTTTTATCCGATTAAACAATTGGAGATTCTTGCAGGATACGATTACTATTGGTTATGGATGAAGTTTATTAACGAAATAGATTTTAGTATTCAGGGATTAGCAGAGCTCTCATCCTTCCCTTCACGGGTACCGCTCACAGCTGACTTTCGTAAAAAAGTTCGAGGTACTTTACAAAGTAAAAGTGCCCAGCGTTTTTATGGATCGATTAAGTATAATTTTGCAGAAAGGTGGTATGGGACTTTGCGCCTTTCCTATTTTATGGCTAGTTTGAAA
>JACPWA010000148.1 GCA_016191565.1 Simkania negevensis
AATGTTCATTCCATCGACAAAGTAGCATCTTTTTTTTCCCTGCTCTTTAAAATCGATCGAAAACCGGCTTAAAAGGAGTTTGATCTTTTCTCGATCTTTTAAAGAGACCTTTTCTTTCAAGATTTTCCAAGCAATGGCGCGATAAAGGGCACCTGTATCAAAGTAGGCAATCCCAAGAAGCTCAGCAAGCATCTGAGCTATGGTGGACTTCCCTGTCCCCGAAGGGCCATCGATAGTAATAGTAATCGGCTGTTTTTCCATTATAGAAATAAAAATAAGTAGAGGATCGGAATAGTAAATAAAAGAGAATCAAGCATATCTAAAACCCCCCCCATCCCCGGAAGAGAATTACTATCTTTAACCCCTGCTTCTCTCTTGAGAAGTGATTCAGCAAGATCTCCTACCTGCCCAAAGATCCCGATCAACCCTCCAAGCCATAAGCTTTGAAAGAAGGTGAAAGAAAAACCTTTGATCCATGAGGTAAGAAAAAAGAAAAGGAGGCTCATACAGACAGCTGCAATGAGACCAAAAAAAGCGCCACTCACTGTTTTATTTGGACTAAGTATAGGAGCTAATCTTTTCTTTCCTAAAAGTATACCTCCAAAATATCCTCCTACATCGGTCATTTTAGTCGTGGCTACAAGATAAATAACCCACCACCTAGCTGCTCCAGCTTGAAGAGCTGCAATAGGAAAGTAAAGGATCTTTAAGAGAAGGCCAAGAGGGACAGCAATATAGCAAAGGGCTAAAAAATTTCGCGAAATAGAAAATAGTGCTCCCTCGATCTGATTAAAACGGCGGATAAAGAAAAGGAAAAAAGCAATCACTAAAACGACCAAAGGAAGAATCTTTGAAAAAAAGAGATAGGAGGAAAGAAAAAAAGAGGCAATGAGAACAATAGAAAGGAAAATAAGAAGAAAATGATCTCCCTTTTTGCTTTCAATTTTAGCGAGTTTTGCAAATTCCCAGATAGCAACTCCCCCAAGTATGGCAGCCAAAAAGAAGACTAGATACTTAACAACAGCACTATACGCAAAAGTTAAAATCAAAGCAAGCAGCAAAATGGCCACGGAGGCTGTAAGTAGCCTCTTAGAGAGATCTGGAAAGCGCATCATTCACCAAATCGACGTTTTCTATTTTGATACTCTTTTATCGCAAGCAGCAAATTTTCTGGAGAAAAATCGGGCCAAAGCACTTTGGAAAATACAATTTCGCTATAGACCGACTGCCACAAAAGAAAATTGCTCAGCCTTGCTTCTCCACCTGCTCTGATGTAAAGCTCCGGATCCTGCCAAGCAGCAGAATCGAGATAACTCTCCAAAGTCTTTTCCGTTACCTCTTCTTCAGAAAGCACCCCTTTCTCCATATCCTTAGCCATTTTAAGAAAGGCACGACAAAGCTCATCCCTACTTCCATAGTTAATTGCCATCACCAAGTGGATCTTGCAAAGATGGCATGTTGCCTTTTTTGTCTCCTCAAACACCTCTCGAATGGAAGGGGACAATTTAGAAAGATCGCCGATCGTCTCTAACCTTACTCCTTCTTCAATCATAGAGGGTTTTTTCTTGATCAGGTAACTTTCAAAAAGTTGCATGAGAAGCTCTACTTCTTCTTTGGATCGATTTCTATTTTCAGTGGAAAAAGCATAAACAGTAAGCCTTTCTACTCCAAGGAAAACAGCAGCTCTTACAATCAGGTCAAGAGTTTCTGCTCCTTGAGCATGACCAAAAGCAATTGGCAGCCCCCTTTCTCTTGCCCATCTTCGGTTCCCATCCATGACAATGGCAATATGCTCAGGGATATTTTTTCGATCAATGCTGGAAAGCTGCTCTTCAGTAAACAAGGGTTGATCTAACAGTTGGTTCAACGTAGCCATCATCCAATAAAACCTTTGCAAAACTACACATCTCTAGAGAATTCTACCATTTTCCGATAATTCTTCTAATCTTTTAATTTCTATCAAGAGAACAGGCTCTTTCTTCTAAATTTTTTTTACATAGATGAAAGATAGATGGAATCGCTTTTCATCCGCTATGCTATTTTTTTGTTTGGATTTTTCACTAAAAATCAGATATTATTAAGAATTTAACTTTGTTAATGTTGCATATAAAATAGTTGAAAGGAAACTTCTACAATGGCAAAACGAAAGCGTTGGCAATTTATTTTAATCGTTGCAGTATGTCTGCTAACAGTTTTTAACATTCTCCCAACGATCTTCTTTTATGCCAAACCTCTTAAACAGCCTATTGGGGAAAGGAGAGCTAAAGAGATCGGCTACCAAGCAATGAGTCGAGTAAATGCTTTAGAAAGGGAATCGATCGAATGGTTAACATCCTATAATAAGCTTCTGGGAATTAAAGGAACAAACATCTCCTTAGACAAAGAAAGTCCTGGCCTTCTCCACCTCACCTTTCAAAAAGAGCAAGATGCTGAAAGATTTCGCATCCATATCTCCCGAGCTGGTGCGCTCATCCCTTTTGTGCCATCCAAACTCTATCTTATTCCTTCTAGTCAAAATGCAAAAACAATAACACTCCAAAGATCGATCCCTATTCACTTTGATTTGAACAAAATAGACGAGATCTTTCAATTTAGTTTCAAGAGAGATACAGAAGGCAAAACTGCCCCACTATATCGGAAAATTGTAAACGACCGCCTTCTTCAGTTAGGACTTGCAATTGGAGGCATCAGCGATAATGCCCAGCTTACAGAAATAGCTCTTAGCCAAATTGGCACTTCTCGCTCGAACGAATTTCTCCTCCTTTTAGCAAATAATATCCTTACCTATTCTAAGACCTTTGAGGAGAAATCTCCCATAGCAAAGCGCTATTATGCTACCTTTACCCAGGGGATCTCTGAAGATAAGGAGATCATGATCGATCGATTGCTAAGCTCTTTCGAGCGTTACAAAGATCAAATCCGTCTGGAAAGAATCGAGATTGAAAAGGCAAAGGAAAGTAAAAAAAGCCAAGGAGAATTTTTAGAGACCGAATTAGAACAAAAGCTCTCCCTCTTAAAGGGAAGGGAACAGCTGTTGTCCTCTTCTTCTGAAATTCTGCGAAGAAATAAAGTGGCCTTTAGCCAAGGAACGCCCTCTTGGAACTATGCAACTTTAAGTAGACTGATCGAAAATGCAAAGGCCCCTTCCTTCGATAGCGCCCAAACTCTTTTCATCGGTAAACAAAACCCTCTCATTGAAAAATGCCTTATTCATTGGGGCACAGAAACGATCGAACTTGTTTTTCATCCCGATTTGATCGCTTACAAGACTCAGATAACTAAAGAGAAGGGAAAAGCCCCTCTTTCTGACCAGCTCAATCAGCTTATTTTTAATGAAATGGCTCGTATTGCTAGAGAGACAGGGGAAGAAATCACCCCTTCTAAAGGAGCTTACCAGATCGACTTGAACTCTCTTGCTGATAGCAAGAGTTTTCTTATGATGGACCTTGGATCGCTTGCAAGCAAGCAGGCAGACTCTTTGAAAACTCTAATCGCAAAGGAGTGGAATCCTTCTTATACCGATTTAACAAGAGAGCTATTTCCTATTTGGGATTACGAAACTTTCCTCTCTCTTTCTCCCCAAATGCAAAAACTTGGCCTCATGATCTATACTCCTGCAAAATATAACGAAATGCCGATGCGCGGCTTTCGTACAAATGCAGTTTATGTGATTGCCAAAGGGGTCCAAGAGATTATTGCAAAGCTAAGGGAAGATCCCAGCTCTTCCCAATCAAAAGCTTTTATGGAAGATTTTAATGCTCTTAGAACTCTCTTGCAAAATAATGGATTTAGCAGCTATCCAGGAGATACCTACCCTCTTAGCTCTCAATTTTCTAAAGATGTTATTTTTGCTTCAAACGACTTTTATAGAGATGTGCTCATGGCGACGAGAGAAGCATTTAATACTTATGGCACAAGAAGATATGCGACATTAGAATTTACAAATCTTCAACAGCGGACTTTTGCTCTAAACCAGATCGAAACCAAAATCCATGAAGATCTTCTTAAGTGGCGAGACGAGTATCAGATCGCACAAGTTAGGAGCGATCTTCAAGCAAAATTTGATGTGCCAGCTCCTACTAAAAGCCCTTTTTGGAATAATATAAAGCTAAGTACAGCAAAGTATTTTAGAGGGGATGATCGAAAAATTCTCCATTGGGGACTTGATCTTTCTGGTGGAAAGAGTGTTCTTATTGAGCTTAGAGATCAAAATAATCGGATTGTTACAAATGAAGCAGATATTAAACAGGGAATAAGTGAGCTCTACTCTAGGGTAAATAAGATGGGGGTTTCCGAAGTGGTTATTCGCCAAGAAGGTTCTCTTATCTCTCTTGATTTCCCTAGTGCGCAAGGCTTTTCTGCTGCTGACCTTGTCAAGTCCTCTTCGATGTTCTTCCATGTATTAAATGAAAAATTTTCTTCAGAAAGCTCCTCTTTAGGAGCGACTGTGAACCAATTTCTGCAAGAAATCTGGAATGAAGCGATAGTGACAAATCGGAAAGATATCGACAGCATCAATGCAATTGCTTGGAAGCATCTTTATGGGGACATCTCTGATAATGAGATGGCTCAGCCTATTAGTGAAGCTGCTAAAGTCCTATTTAACCAAGGACTCCGCCTTTCTTCTCCAGAAGACCATTCCACTACGAGCGCCTTTAATGACTCTCTCTCTAAAATTGCCCTTTACCGAGGGGAAGACTTTTCCGCTTGGCACGGTCAAACTCATCCTCTCCTGGTTGTATTTAAAAATTATGCCCTCCAAGGAGCTAATCTCTCCAACGTTCGGGTAGGATATGATCCCTCCAAGGGGAATTTCCTTAGCTTTGAAGTGAGCTCTTCTGAAACTGGAAATGAGGGAGGAAAAGCAAATCCAAGAACAACCCTGTACAATTGGACCTCGATCTTTTCCAAAGAAAAGATCGCTGGTACTCCTTTAGCTGATTATAGCGCTGGAAGGGGGTGGCGCATGGCTGTGATCTTAAATGGCACAGTGATTAATGCTCCTGCCATAGAATCTCCTTTACGCGACCATGTTTCGATCACTGGAAATTTTACCCAAAGAGAAGCAAGCCGACTAGAAGCAGACTTGAAAGCAGGCTCTCTTACCTTTGCCCCCCATATCCTCTCTGAAAAAAATGTCAGTCCAGAATTGGGACTGCAAGATAGAGAAATGGGAATTCTCGCAACGACTCTCGCCCTTATTTTAGTGATTGCGGTGATGAGCGCCTACTATCGCTTTGCTGGTGTTGTAGCCTCTGTTGCCGTTCTCTTTAACCTATTGATCATGTGGGCTACTCTTCAAAATATTCAAGCAACTATTACCTTGGCAGGAATTGCCGGCATTGTCCTCACCATGGGAATGGCTGTTGATGCAAATGTGCTTGTTTTTGAAAGGATCCGAGAAGAATTTGCGCTGACAGGCCGTTTGGCCTCTTCTATTCATGCAGGTTATCGAAAAGCTTTCTCTTCGATTGTAGATTCTAATCTTACTACAATTATTGCTGCACTTATCCTCCTCCATTTTGATTCTGGTCCCATTAAAGGGTTTGCCCTCACCCTTATTATTGGAATTGTCTCTTCGATGTTTACAGCCCTTTTTATGACCCGCTACTTCTTTTCAGCATGGGTGCAATCCTTCTATCGAGAACTCTTGATCAAAAAGGAAAACCTTTTTATCTTCTCCCTCTTGAAGCAGCCTTTGCTGAAGGAAAAGAATACTCCTACGAAAGCAACCCTCGGATTCTCTGGGTAGTACACGCATTAAAGGAAAGCGGCCTTGAACTTACCCCTTCTTCTTTAGAAAAAATCAATACTGAATGGAATAGCATTAGTGGTCAGATGTCTAAGACCATGCAAAATCAGGCAATCATTGGCCTTGCTCTTGCTCTTTTATGTATCATGATCTACATCACTATTCGTTTTGAATTTAAATATGCGATCAGTGCCACCATCGGCCTTGCAATTGATGTGATGGTTACATTAGCCCTCATCGCTATTTTACGTGTGCTCGGAGTTCCCATTCAAATCGATCTAAATTGCATCGCTGCTCTGATGACAATCATCGGCTATTCGCTCAATGATACTATCATTATCTTCGACCGGATTAGAGAAGATCTAAAACTAATGAAAAAACGTTCTTTCAGTGAAGTGATCAATCATGCTCTGAATGTCACTCTTAGTCGTACACTCATGACCTCAGGAACTACCCTTGTTGTCCTTCTTGCTCTTTTATCCTTGGGTGGAAGTACTATTTTTGGCCTTTCTTTAGTTATGGTGATCGGAGTTGTGTTTGGTACGTATTCCTCCCTTTTTGTTGCTACCCCTCTTCTCTATTTTTTTTACCAAAGAGAAGAGGTCACCAAGGAAAAACCATTATTGAATGAAAATTAATGGTAAGGATGGTAAAATGAAGAATAAAAGGTAGAGGGTATTGAAACATTCTAAGGCAACAGTGAACAAAAGCACACAAAATCTTTTGTGAAATTTTTAAATACCCTCTTGTAAAAACATTTTATTTCATCTTCTCCAATCGATACTCGATTGGAGAAGATGGGGTAAAAGAGAAAACTGGCAAAAGAACCTTCCTTTACTTTAAAAAAAGGAAAGGTTGGTTCGATAAACAATGAAGTGTATATGTGACGACTTGAAATTTTATTTTTTGTAATGATATAAGATCTGTAAGGAGAAAATGTAACTCTATCCTCATAGATTGCTCCTTTCAATTGATCTTATCATTTGTAGTAACTGTTCTAGTCAATCCCCTCTTTCCCCTGAGCATAATCAGCCGAGGGTGTCTTTTTGAACGAGTTCAAAGAATCTCAAAATCTTATATGGGTATACCCTCGTCAATCCCCAGATTGGTGTGAAAAGATCATTAAGGAATTCAATATCCATCCTGTTACTGCCCAAATTCTTGTTTCGAGGGGATATAACTCCTTTGATGAAATCTATCAATT
>JACPWA010000149.1 GCA_016191565.1 Simkania negevensis
ACTTGAATATGCACTCTAGCATTTGCATATCCTCGGTTTTGCAAATAGTTTACAATGAGCCGCTCATCGAAATCGAGTGCTTCTTCTCTGTATTTTCCTGTTCCATGGAGAAAACTGAAAATGTTATGTTTTTTTGTGGTGATCTTAGAAAGAACTGCACTTTCTTCCTCTTTTTCAAATCCTGAGAAAGAGATTTTGCTAATGTGCCCTGAATGCCCTTCGTGTATTGTAATATCGATATCCATTTCATTTGTATCGGTCAAAGGGATAATCTTATATTCTAGAATCGCTTCAAAAAATCCTTTTTTAATGTAATATTCCTTCACCTTATTAAAGGCCTTGCTAAATTGATCTCGGTTAAAGAGGGTATAAGGTTGAATACCAAGTTCTTTTTGCAATTTTTTCGTTGAGACCTGCTTATTCCCATGCCATTTGATTGACCTAATGATTGGCTTTTGCCAGAGCTTTAAGGTAATTATTAAATCTCCCTTTTGAACTTCAATAAGAGGTTCAACCCGATCATATTCTTCTGATAACGTCTTTAAATCCTGATCAAAAGTGATGTGAGAAAAAGGATCTCCTTGTTTTGTCCGTAGTTTTGCTATCACCCTTTCCTGGTCAAAGGTGGCTCCACGAGAGAGGTTTTCCATTACCACCGAAATTTTATCAACTCGCTTCTGCTCAAATGATTCTGAGTGCTCCTCAGCAATAAGGGGAGAAGAGAAAAGATAGGTCAGAAGACAAAAGCGGAGAAAAATTTTAAGAAAGATTTTATACATGAATTTTATGTTGGATTCCTTACGAAATAGAGATCTGCTTTTTAAGTGTAGTAAACATCCCCCTATATTCCTAGATAGGGGCAGTTCGCCGATTATAGAGAAGAGATCAAAATTAAAGCAAACCAGAATTCTAAAACTTTTGCCGACCTAAGAGGGCTTGTGCAAGAGTTCCCCCGTCTACAAAATCAAGGGAGCTTCCTAAAGGAAGGCCATGAGCAAGCCTTGAAACTCTGATTCCTTCCCCCTGAAATTGCTCCTTTAGATAAAGAGCCGTAGCGTCTCCTTCTAAGGTAGAATCAAGGGCAATAATCATCTCTTCTACCCCCCATTTTTGAATGCGCTCTTTTAAATGAGCAAGCTTGAGCTTATCAAGGGTTTTTCCTTCTAAAGGAGAAAGAAGAGAGGCTAGAACATAATAGAGGCCATCAAAATTGCCCGTTTCTTCAATCGCATAAACGTCCCTGGGTGAGGCAATGATGCAAAGAAGGGAAGAGTTTCTTTTAGAAGTATTACAAAAATCGCAGCGCATATTTTCTGTTAAACAGCCGCAGGAGGAGCAAAGCTCGATTTTTTGTTTAATAGTTGAAAGAAGGGTTCCCAGAGCATAAAGCTCTTTTTCTTCCCAGCTTAGCAGCTTAAAGGCAAATCGCTCTGCTGTCTTTTTACCCACGCTAGGAAGTCGTCTAAGATGGGCAATAAGGGTATTTAAATCTCTCGGGTATTTCACTTAAACCTCCTGAATTAGATAGGAGGTTTAATTATGCAAGAAGTGTATAAAAAAAACCTCCATTTCTTCCCTTTTAAAGGTAAGGAAATGGAGATTGGTTGGAAAGAGTATCTTGAGAACTTAAGTCTACTTAATCATCTGAAGTCTTATTTAGTTCTAATCTACTTAGTTGAATCTGGTAGAGCAACCCATTTGCCATTTGAGAAACGTTCCTCCATTGTACCACCGAAGATAGGGTCCTTTACTACACGAGTTTCATCCTCTTTTGGACCTGGTCCGAAGATATCATCTTCTTCTTCAAATACAGGGGCTTGCAGCTTTATTGGACGGGAACTGGAGATCTCTTGCTTGTTTTGCTGCCCTTCATATTCAGATAGGTATCCGAACTTAGGCAAAGATGTGTCCGATAGTGGAGAAAAAGAGGGCTCGAATGCTTTGTATCCAGGCATACGGTCTGCTGGGGTGAAAGAAGGATCATTTTTTCGTTGGAAGTAGATTTCTGGTTGTGTGTTGAGGTCGCTTTCTTCATAAAAGGGGCTTGTGCTGCTAAGTGGAGGGCTAGAGTATTCATCATGGTATTGTTCAGTCTCTTGAGCATGACTTATAGGAGCTGCAGGGCTCTCAGGTTCAGACGGTTCATCGAGATCTGCATAATTAAAAGGAGTATGGCCTATATTAGACACGTAATGGTATCCAGACTCCACAGCTTTTACTACCCCTTGACCAGCTTGAGTTATGAGATTTAGGATAGTTTCTTTTACCCTTGCACTGAAAGAGCCCACTCCTTCTTGTTGGATATGCCTAACAGTCCTATTTCCTTGAAAACCTAAGTAAGCACCCCCAGCCATAGGAAGGACAGTTGGAACGAAAAAAGGAAGGGTAAAAAACCCTACAACAGCTCCTAAGATGCCTCCTATAACTCCGGCTCTTGCATCGCTTCCTGCGTTGCTTACATACTGTGTGGCTCTTTGAGAGATCTCCGACTGAAACATGTTTGAAAACGCCTCTGAGGCTCTATTTGTTAAACCTGTTATGAAAGTTGTCACAATATAATCTCCATTTATTTAATTTAGTAATATATTTATTATATAATAAA
>JACPWA010000150.1 GCA_016191565.1 Simkania negevensis
CAACCCCCCCTTCATAATATCGAGATCTTTCCCGACCTCTCTCTCCTCTATCAGGGGCCTCCCCTAGAAGAAGGCCCTTTGCCAAGTATTTTTTACTTCGCGATCTCAAAAGAGGATTCCCTGCGCAAAGATCCTTTTAACCAATTTCCCTCCTTCTTGAAAGATAAACCGATCCGGATCTTTTCAGCTACCCTTCCTGCCCATGAACCTCCCCTTTCTCCAGAGAAAGGGATTTTCTCCTGGGCAGAGGAGATGAGAAAAGGAGAGGATCCCCTCACCCCCTTTTTTCAAAAAATGAGAAGAGGAATCGCCTTTCTCCTAAATGCCAAGCTCCTCCTTTCTGGAAAGATTGCAGCTTGTGGCCTCTCCAGAGGGGCATTTATCGCCTGTCATATCGCTGCTCTCTGTCCTGAAATCACCGCGATCCTTGGTTTTGCCCCCTTAACCCGCCTCACCTATTCCAAAGCATTTGAGGATCTAAAAGAGCAGCAAAAAATAAAGCAGCTTGATCTTGAAACCCTGATCCCTTTCCTCTATAATCGAGCTGTCCGTTTTTATGTAGGAAGCGCAGATACACTGATCGGAACTGAAAATGCTTTTTCCTTCATTCATAAGCTTGCTGCTAAAGCATATGAAATGAGACTACGCACCGCACCGATTGAGTTAATTATGACCCCTTCGATCGGACGTGAGGGGCATGGAACCGCCCCTCATACATTTCAAGCTGGAGCAAAGTGGATCGAAACCATACTATTTCCTTCTCATGACTAAACAAAATAATAAGTGGGATCTTTTTGTTTTTGCAGGTGAGGTAAGTGGCGATCTCCATGGAGAAAAACTGCTTGAAGCTCTCTATCAAAAAAATCCCAATCTAAAGATTCTTGGCGTGGGAGGACCCAAAATGCGCGCTAAAGGGCTCGAATCTTTCCTTTCTATGGAAGAGTTCCAGGTGATGGGTTTTATCGACATTCTCACCTCTCTTCCCCGGATCTTTTCCCTCTTCAAGAAAGTAAAAAACAAAATCCTTTCCACTTCACCTAAAGGGATAGTATTTATCGATTACCCAGGCTTTAACCTTCGGATGGCCCGCGCCCTTGAAAAAAAAGGAGACCGAGCAAAACGGATCCAATATGTCTGCCCTAGTGTATGGGCCTGGGGGAAAAAAAGAATTCCCAAGATGGAGCGCTCCTTAGACAAATTGCTCACTATACTCCCCTTTGAGCCTAGTTACTTCTCAAAAGAAAAACTTGATGCTGAATATATCGGGCATCCCCTGATCGAAAGGATCACTTCTCATTCCTACGACAAAAATTGGAAAAAACTTTACCACATTTCTGAACATACTACCCTCCTTTCCCTTTTTCCCGGCAGCCGCTATAAAGAACTCAAAAGAAACTTTCCTCTTCAGCTCAAAGTTGCTAAAAAATTCTTAGCAGAAAGAGAAGACCTCACCCTCGCTCTTTCTTGCGCTGATAAAAAATTCCTTCCCTTCTTTACCCCCCATACAAGTGAAAGAATTAAAATTGTAGAAAGCTCCCACAGCTACGAACTGATGAGAGACACCCACGTGGCCATCGCTACCTCTGGCACCATTACCTTAGAGCTTGTCCTTCACCTTGTCCCCACTGTAGTCACCTACGCAATTACCTTTGTTGATCTTCTCCTTGCTCAGTATATCTTCCGCATTCGCCTCCCCCACTACTCCCTTCCCAATATCATCGGAAAAGAAGAAATCTTTCCTGAGCTCTTTGGCCCCAACTTCACCGAGAAAAATCTAGAAAGTGAGCTCAAAAATCTCTTTAGTAGCCAGCTCAAAAGAACTGTGTGCACGGATGGGTGCCATCGGATCAAAGAACTTCTTGGCGAGCATCGGACCAGCGAGCGCGCCGCAGAAGAGATCCTAAGAGTGATCCAGCTGGTGTGAGATGGGTCTATATTTTGAGCATGTATGTACTTTTCAAGTTTATATTTTGAACACAAATAGAGAATACAGGTTTAATTTATAAACATGAAACGATTGATCAACTGATTGTTCTTGACATTTCTCCTTTAACATGTGTAAATCGAGTGGCTAAATGGATAACCCCTTTGAGATTTAGCGAAGAGCC
>JACPWA010000189.1 GCA_016191565.1 Simkania negevensis
CATCTAGGACGGCTGCTTGCAAAAGAGCTTTATCTATGACAAGTGCTCTGCTGTTTCCATGATGAATAAGTGATTTTATCATATATGCCTTCTCTTTGTTAGTATATACGCATGTTGCAACATTTTCTTTTTATTGTCAATATAGTCTATATTCTATCCAAGTAAAGCAAAAGAATTTTTTAGAACGTTATCTGAGCTAAGACTCAGATAAAGAAAGAATACTCAGCTTAGCGTACTTGCCTACAAGAGAGCGCGTGGCTTGCATATTTGTAAAATGGATATCATAGGTGAGACCAAAGGAGGTATGATAGACCTTTTTGATCACTCCCTTTCCAAAATCGCGGTGAAATACAAGAGAGCCGACGGTAAACGATCCTTCTTCCCCTTCGACCGCTTCCTCTTGAAAAGAGATAGGAGAAAGATCGCGCACATACTGACGGGGAATCTCTTGCAAGAAGCGGGAGGGGGCCATTACTTTGGGGGTTCCCCAAAGGAAGCGATAAGTAGAAGCGGTGAGATAGAGAAACTCTTTTGCCCGGGTCATTCCTACATAGCATAGTCGTCTTTCTTCTTCTAACGCCTCTGGAGAGTCTTTTGCATTGATATGAGGAAAAAGATCCTCTTCCATCCCGACAATAAAGGTAAGGGTAAATTCGAGCCCTTTTCCATTATGAAGGGTCATCAACTTGATCGCCCCTGAGGAGAGGGAGCTTTCCTCCACGCTGCTTTTTAGGGTAAGCTCTTCTAAGAATTGAGTTAAATTAGGGTGCTCCCGCTCCTCACTCCATTCAGCTGCCTTGTTTATGAGTTCATCGATGTTCCCTTTACGGTCTTCAAATGTCTCAGGATCCTCTTTTAAAACCTCTACATAGCGAGCGCTTTTGATCACCTCTTCGATTAACTCTGCGATCGGTTTGTGCTGTTTTGCTTTTTCTCTAAGCGTTTGGATGAGGAGGAGATATTCTGTGATTCCTTCTCTTTGCTTCTTAGAGAGTTTTGGTGCCTCTATTTCCCCATCGATCCACTTTCTACAAAGAGAAAGGATAGGGAGAGTTTGCTCTTCAGAAATCATCCGGAGCTTTTCAATTGCTTGGGCACCGATTCCCCGTTTAGGGAGATTGATGGTGCGGGCAAAGGAGAGGAAATCTGCATCTGAAATGGCCATCCGCAGGTAGGCAAGAAGATCTTTGATCTCTTTTCTTTGGTAAAAGGAAACCCCCTCCATAGATCATATAGGGAATCTTTAGCCTTAGGAGGAGATCTTCAAAGACTCGTGATTGAGGGTGGGTGCGATAAAAAATGACACACTCATTTAAAGAAACGCTCTCCTCTTTGGTCCGTTTTAAGAGCTCTTCCACCACAAAAGCGACTTCCTCTTTTTCATTAGGGGCAATATAAACCCCAATTTTTTCCCCTGTTCCTTTATCGCTCCATAATTTTTTTTCATACCGTTTCTCATTTTGTTGAATCAGCGCGTTGGCTCCCTCTAGAATGTTTGTAGTACTTCGATAGTTTTGCTCTAAAGAAAGGAGGGTTGCTCCTGGGTAATCTTTTTCAAAATCCAAGATGTTTTGGAAAACTATCTGGAGACCAACGGCGTTTTGCCGCAGCCGTTGCGCCGCGTGGCCTCGCTTTGCGACGTGATCGCGATGGACTTAAAGCTCCC
>JACPWA010000190.1 GCA_016191565.1 Simkania negevensis
ATCATAAAGAGAAACGTTTTGATCATAAAGAGGAAGTAGAAGGACCATCATCTATACGTCATTCAAGGGAAGAAGATGAAGAAGGTTCCTCTTTTCGAGGGGTGCCCAGAACAAAAGAGGGGAGTTTAGGTTGGTGGGAAACGGAGTGACCAAGCTCTGATTCTTTGAGTCAGTTTTTTTCGTTTTATGATGCTTGATTTATAGACATAAATGTATCTTAGATTTGATCTCTTTCAGTGTTTTCTGTAGGGAGCTTTTTTTGTGGCAAAAAGATAGAAGGTAGGTTTCTTCGACCTTTTTCGTGTGCGGGTACCTATGATGACAAAGGGCTCGCGAGACCGTTTGGAAGAGAAACTCGTTGATGCTATGTTTTTTGCAAAGAAGAGAGGAGAGCTTTTCTATTCCTTCTGCTACTTTTGTTTCTTTTAATAATCTGCCCATTTTCTCTCCAAGAAGTAAAGGGTCTTCTTTACTTCTACAACATTCGAAGAGTTCAATCGACTCAGGATAATTTTTTAAGTTTTCTCTCATGAAATCGATGAGATCACTAAACATCTGCTCTTTATGAGGAGGAAGATCATAGAAGAAAAGCTTTTTAGCAGAAAGAGACTCGAAAAGCGAGTGATCTCCTGTGCACGCAATCCAGGGGCTGGCAAGGGAGAGAAATGTAAGAAACTCTTTGTGCATTACCTTTTCTTCATGAAAAAAACGGACAAGCTTGCCCCTAGTTCCTAAAGAAAGCTCTACTTTTTTAGAGTTTTTGAGATAGATTTCAATTCTCTGAATGCCTAACTTTACAAGAAGACTTTTTTCTTTTTTCTCTATTTCAAAGTGGTTTTGCAGAGCGCCGAGTAGATGTCCTATTTTAAAAAAGAGGAGATTGATCTCTTCATTGTGCTCCGCTTTAGATCTAAAAAGGGAATGGAGAAAAAGGGCCATCCCCCTTACGGAGCGGGTATAGGCAAGATGAAAAGGGGAGTGTAGATGGGAAGGAAGATCTTGTATTGATGCGGGAGGGATCTCCTTCATTAGAAATCCCTTTTCAAAAAAATGAAGCCCCATCGCATGGGTCTTGATCTTTGGATCAACTCCACGGCGAGGATAAAATCCCCCCTCTTCTATCACTTCAAATGAAGGAAGGGGATCTTCTTTATGTGTATTAGATAAATCAGAAAAAAGTTGTTCCGTATGCGGATAAAAAGTGGGAAATTGGAGGATGAGAAAGGCTTTTTTCATTAGATCTAACACTGATTTGGGAAATGTTTTGTGGAGAATCTTTTTCCCTTCCTTCACTTTATAGTTGAGATAAATAGGAGAGAAGTATTTAGAGGGCTCTAAGAGGGTAGAACCCTCTTTAACAAGGGTGATGAGAGCAATCTCTAGATCGGGGAACTTTTTCTTAATAACTTCTGCTGCATCGATTTGTGCTATAAAATCTCCTAGACCATCCCAATATACAAAGGTAAGAAGGATGAGAAGATCTCCTTTTTTTGGAAGAATAGGTGAATAAAGAGAAAGAAGGGGGGAGAGGATCAGCGCCTTTTTTAGTTCAGCAGGGGTTAAGAAGAGTCGGGAAAGGGAAAGCCGTTTTACCTTTTCTTCAAAAGGGGAAAGGTTTTGTTTCAGAGAAAAAAGAGTAGCGAGCTCTTCTTTGCTCAGCTCTTCAAAAAAATCTGCTGTATGATATTGCTCCATTTCCTCAACATATAAGATAATACTAAATGTAAAAAATAAAATTATTAAAGTGAATTGTCTAACATGCTACCTTCAAGAGCTCTTAAGTTTGTCCCGTTATTCGAGCCAATTTAGTAATTTTATTCCTTGCATTTAGTATAAGCTTAACTTTAAGCAAGAGGTCAAACTTTGGAATCAAAAAGCTTTTTCTTTGGACTTAGTCTTGCGGCTCCCTGGCCTGAATTCTTTCCTTTGAGTGCGCGACTGATTGAAGAACAAAATCGGCATATTACTTTAGCTTTTTTGGGGAAATACCTCTTTCAAGATCTACTCCCTTTGTTAGATGAAATTCCTCCTCCTTCATTTAAAATGGCTCCTCTCCTTTTGTTTGATCGCCTGCTCTTTCTTCCTGAAAAGCATCCTCATCTCATTGCCTATCACTTTCTCCCTCTTCGAGGGAAAGATCTCATCTCCCCCTATCAAAAGGAGCTCTCCTCTTGTTTAATAGGCAGGGGCTTTCAGCTGGAGGAAAGGGAATTTTTCCCTCATGTTACAATAGGAAGAGATCTGTCTAGCATTAAAGATTGGGAGGAGCATTTTGTCCCTTTCCCTTTTTATATCGATGGCTTTCATCTCTATGAGAGTTTAGGATTCTCAGAATATCGCTCCCATTTCACACTTTCTTTTCTTCCTCCTTTTAAAGAGATTGAACATGTAGCTGATCTTGCTTTTCAGATTGTGGGAAGAGATCTGTCTGAATTGAGCGATCATGCACAGGTCGCTCTTTGTTTTATCTTTCCAGAGCTTTTCCCTTTTTTTAAATGTGAGGAGAGCAAACGTTCCTTAGAAGATGTGATCATAGCTCTTAATAAGGTGGTCACAAGGGCAGATCAAGAAATCGGCTCCCCTTTGAAAGCGGTGAGTTTTCATGGCGAGGTGATGAAAAATGAAGAGGGGTTATTAACTTGGGAGATGATTATTGATGTGTAGCTTAAAAAAAATCGGACCTGCCTCCTATCTTGTGGAGAAAGAAGGGGACATGCGCGTTCCTGGCCTTCTCATTGCTACAAAGGAAATTATTGAAGAGATGGAGATTGAAAAACCTTTGGAGCAACTAAGAAACGTAGCCTATCTTCCTGGGATTCTCGGCTACAGTGTAGCAATGCCTGATATTCATTGGGGATATGGTTTTCCCATTGGTGGAGTGGCTGCCATGGATGTGGAAACAGGGGTGATCAGTCCAGGAGGGGTGGGATATGATATCAATTGCGGAGTACGTCTTGCCTTAGTTCCCCTTGCCTTTCGAGATCTCACTGAAAAAAATAAAAAGGAGCTTTTAAAAAAGATCTTTCAGCTTGTTCCAGCGGGGGTGGGAAGAGGACATAGGGAAGGAAAAGGGCTTACTGATCAGGAGTATTCTTCCCTATTAATAAAAGGAGCGAAGTGGTCAGTTGATAAAGGATTGGGACTTCCGATGGATTTAGAACACTCAGAGAGCCGTGGCTGTATCGAAGGAGCTGATATGAGTCAAGTATCGGAGGAGGCAAAAGAGCGGGGAAGAAAGCAGTTGGGAAGCATCGGTTCTGGGAATCATTTTGTGGAGCTAGGAGAAGTTAGTGCGATTTTTTTGCCAGAGATTGCAGAGGAATGGGGGGTAAAAGAGGGGCAGATCTATATTTTTATTCACTCTGGTTCAAGAGGATTTGGTCATCAGGTCTGTCAAGACACTCTCAATACCTTTGTGAAAAAAGGGTTTCATAAAGACCTTCCCGATCGTCAACTTGTCGCAGCTCCAATTCAAAGCCCTGAAGGAAAAGGTTATTTTGCCGCCATGGCTGCGGCAGCAAACTTTGCCTTCAATAATAGGCAGCAGATCTTACATGAGGTAAGAAAGGGGGTCGAAGAGATTCTTCGGATCCCTTATGAAGAGGTGCGCCTTCTCTATGATGTATGTCATAATATTGCGAAATTTGAAACGCATGAGATCGATGGAAGAAAAAGAAAAGTCTGCGTCCATCGCAAAGGAGCAACTCGTGCTTATGGTCCCGGTGCTGAAGAACTCAGCCCTCTTTTTAAAAAGACAGGGCAGCCTGTTTTAGTTCCAGGAGATATGGGACGGGCCAGTTATCTTTTGGCTGGGCTGGGCAATCCAGCTACATTTTGCAGTTGCTGTCATGGAGCAGGAAGGGCAAAAAGCCGCATGCAATCGCTGCGCTCATGGAAAGGAAAAGATCTAGTTAAGGAGATGGAAAAGGAAAATGTACTAGTCATGGCAAGCTCAAATCGCACTATAGCGGAGGAGATGCCTGATGCCTATAAAAATGTCGATCTCGTTGTAGAGGCAGTGGAGGAAGCAAAGCTTGCCAATCGAGTGGCCCGCTTTACTCCTCACCTTGTTCTCAAGGGATAGTTTTTTAGAAACTCACCTTACCTGGACTTTGTACATTTAAAAACTTTGACTTCTGCAAGTTTTTGGTTCTCTCCGACTTGTAATTTTTCAGACAGGCTTGGATAAAACCGGCTGAAAAATTACAAGCCGAATATAATCAAAAACTTATCGAATTCAAGGTTTTTAGATGTACAAAGTCCAGCTTACGCAAAAAGGAGAGATAGAGGAATGAAAGATTTTGAAAAGTCAATCGCTTCAAAAGATGTACTTCCCTCTGCTCTCCCTTTTTGCGTAAGGTGAGTTAGAAAGACAAAAACAAAGAGAACATTAAATTTACAGAGCACTAACTTTAAGATCATTTTTGAAAGGAAAAAGTTAAGAAGGTTTACTTTTTTTCCAATCCTCATCAAATTTTTTAATACAGTTTACTGTAAGGGAGAAATCTTGTGTCATCTCGGCAAAGAGCTCCTGCTTCAGAGTGATTGCAGGCAATCCCAAGCGGAGAACCAGATTGATTTGATCAAAGCTTTTTAGGGAGGCGGCAAGGAGTTTGCTTTTGAATTTATAGTTATGGATAAGATCTCTCATGAGTTCTAGTTCTTCTTGCATTAGACTCCTTTCAGAAAATTCTCGAAGCGCATCAGCCTGTTCGATCATCGAGGTAACAAAGTCTGCAGTAACCTGTACCGCGACAGGCCCTCTTTGCATTTGGAGAAGAGGCTCCCAAATCTCTTCTAGCTTCTTGCCCGGCTCTTTGATGATGCTCGGATTTGTAGTGATCCCATGAAGAATGCCGAGCTTTGCTCCTAATTTAATGCTTTCTGTTTGAATGGAATCTAGCCAAATTTCCATTAAGACACCTTTAAGGGTAGAAGTTTAGCAAAGAATCTTAATGATTTTTTGGAATCTTTTCAATCTCTTCCCTTCTCTTTTGTTCTGTTTCCTCAAAATCTCTTCGTAGGTGGGCAAAGTTAGCAATAAGAATTCCAAAATCATTTTTCTTTAGTGCTAATACATCAACTGGATTTAAGCAGCGTACGCTAGCTGAGCGGGAGCGTTGGTTAAGGAGGGCCATTTCTCCAAAATACTGCCCTTGACCGAGTTTAGCAACCACCTTTTCTTTTCCTTTTTCCATGATAAATACCTCTACTTCTCCTCGTACAATAATGTAGAGATAATCGCCTATATCTCCTTGATGGAAAATGATCTCTCCTGGCTCGAAGTGGAGCTCAGCAATTCCCTTATCAGGGACAGTTTTAATCTGTACTGCTTCGATCGGGAGCAGTATGTCGAGAAGCCATGCGATAGCAACTTTAAGTTTTCGATCTGCCCCCGGAAGTTTAATCCAGTAGATGAGGCGCCAAAGAATCCATGCAATGGTACCTGAGAATTTAAACTTTCCAAAAAGTTCGGCGACAGCTCTACGATGTCCTAAAGCTCCCATCATTCCTAAGGCTTTAAATCGAAACTCTTTTTTCTTTTTTCCTTTCAAAGTAGCAAGGAGATTATAGGCAAGTATTTTTGCTTCCCTGATGGCAAATTGCGCTGTAGGAGGGCAGATTCCCCCGTTTGTTAGGTTAGGAATAGCAGCACAATCGCCTAGAGCCCAAAGGTTGCTATGTCCTTTGACTAGCATGCTGCTGTCGGTGACAATCTTCCCTTTATCAAAAGGAAGGTGAAGTGGTTCGATAAGAAGGTTAGGAGAGGAAGGGACGGTGGAGATGATCGTTTTGCAAGCGATTCTTTGATTGCTGCTTAAAACGGCTTCTTCAGGGGTAGCAGAAATAAGAAGAGTGTTAAAGAGGATCTCCACCCCACGCTTTCTTAAAAGCTTAGCGGCATAATGGCCAAGCGAAGGGCTCATCTCTCGATCCATGACCCGATCCTTACTGTGGACCAAAATTACCCGGATCTCTTTTCGATTAATCGAAGGGTATTTTTTGGCAAGCTTTCGAACGAAATCGTTTAGCTCTGCTACTACTTCTGTACCAGAAAACCCTCCTCCCCCTACTACAAAGGTGAGCAGTTTTTTTCTAAGTTCCTCATTTTTTTCAGTAGATGCTGCTTCTAAAACGTCGATGAGTTGGTTGCGGATTGCTAAGGTATCAGCTAAATTTTTAAAGGGGAGAGCGTGTTCATGCAGTCCCGCTGTTCCCCTAAAATCGGTCACGTTGCCTAGAGCAAGTATAAGATGATCATAATCTAAAGCAAAAGGGGTATGAGAGAACTTTGGAGATAGAATCACTTGCTTCTTATCAATATCAATCGACTCAATATCGCGTATAAAAAGGGTAGTATGAGGAAGCAGTTTTCTTAGAGGGTTAATCGTGTCTAAAAGATCTACAGATCCTCCAATTACTTCAGCGAGCATTGGCTGGAAAACAAAATAATTTTCCCTGTTAATCAAGATGATTTCATAAAGGGTTTTATTTTTGCGAAGGTGCTTTTCAAGATGCATTGCGGTGTAAACGCCGCCAAATCCTCCACCGAGGATTATGATTTTTTCAGTCACTTATGTTTTCCTAACCTGAGTCTTTTTCTTCCTTTTATCCCTTTTTTTAATATCAGTCTACCGCTTAGGGAAAACCTCCAATTTTGCTTCCAAAGTGTGATGATTTAAAATAGGTCGCTGGGGATCTTGAGCAGAGATAGGTTCGATACAAACATAGGAACTGTTAGAGGGGTGGTAGACTTGGCAAGAAACTTCTGTAGAAGAAGCGGTGGCAAAGTCTATATGGAGGGAATATTCTTTGGTGCTTAATATTATTCGATAATCGTGACTTTGCTTTTCTTTCAGCTTAGGAATAAATCCATAATCTGCTTCTTCTGAAAGAGGAAAGTTAAGATGGTAGGAAGAATTTTCTTTCCAAGCGGAGGGAATGGAGAGCCATTTATCTCCAGAGCGATAGTTTTCCTCAACTTCTCCATGTAGAATAGCATCGGCGCTAATCTTATAATAGTAGTGTAATCCGATTGTGGAAGGACGTTCACTTTTGATCTTGTAACAAATAGAAAGGCCACGGCTAAGAAGGGTAGCGAGGTACTCAATCTCAAAATCTTGCCCTTCCAACTTGGCTAAAGAGGTTCCTAAGTAAGAGTCGCTCCCTTTGAGTTTTGCCTGGATCTGTGTAGAGCTTTGGAGATATTTCCAGGGAACATACCTCGCAATTCCATGGGAGAAGGGCTCTTCAACCCCCTTTGCTTCAAGCCTCTTGATGTGGGGAAAAAGGGAGTGATCAAAGTCGAAAGGTATTTCCCCCTTTTTCCTATGGTAAAAGTGGGGACCAATGAGAGCACCAAGACCTGCAAAATGATCATCGAAAAGTCCTTGAGTTGATTGGTCAATCACTTCGATGTTATCAATCTTATAGCTAATGAGATTCATCCCTTTTTCTGGAAGATAGGTTGCTTGAAGAAGCTCCCCATGGGGACCAAAATTTTTTAGGATAGCTGATTTGACCACTTCGGTTTAATCTCACGTCTCGATTTGTCGGAAAAACCTCCGAAGAGGATCAGGGCAAAGTCGATCACTTGCCATATTCCGAGTCCTCCAAGGGTAAGCAGCATTAAAGTCCCTGTCCCTTTTTTCCCAACATAAAAACGATGAAGTCCTAAAGACCCCAAAAAAAAGCAGAGGAGAAGAGAGGTAAAATAGCTTTTCTGGCTGATCTTGTTAATAGCTTCTTTCATAATAGACCTTTTTTAACCCTCTTATAGTCGATCAATCTACTGCTCTGTCAACTCATTTTTATTTACTTAATTTCATACACATGTCTTTAGACTTCTTTCAAAACTCGCTTTGTTTGAAAAAATGGCGCGTTTTAGACAGTTCTTAAAAAAGATTTTGAAGACAATGTGGGAACACTTGGCTGAAAAAATCGGTTTTTAGAGATAGCAACAATCGCCGTTTTAGCAAATAAATGGAGTTTCGAAAAAAGTCTTTTGTAACCAAATAGCCTAAAAAGTCGAATTTGGGCTTATTACTTACTTTTAAGGAAGTTGCTGGGGATTAAGCAGTTGTTATGTATCTATAGTGAGACACTAGACCTCTTGCTTAAGCCCCCATGGGGTTGTGCAAAAGTATGTGGAAGCTTATTTAAAAGGGTATTCTGGGGACAATCATGTTCGTTTTTCAGACCCTGCAGAAAGAGAAGCTCTAAAAAAACAGCTTCTCTCGCTAGTGAAGGGAACTTATAGCCCAAAAGTCCAAGGAATGGTACGATTAATCGTCGAAAGAGATTTAGATGAAACTCGTACTATGTTAAAGCCATTTAAAGCAGAAGGTTTAATGGCTCCTTTAAAATATAGAATGAAGGACCATATTATGAATGAGTATGATCGTGCATTGCAAAGCTAATTGAAGCTTGCTGGTGCATACCGATCCTCGTTAAAAATTTTGATCTTTTAGCCCATTTTCTTGGAAAGTGGGCTTTTTTTTTGTTTCTTTTACAGCAATGATTATTTAAGTTACTTTGTATAGAATGAAGACCTATACTTATATCGATTGTTATAAAAAGAAAGCAGGCCATTATGTTACTGCATCGCTTTGAAGAAAGAGGGCTTTCCCATTTTTCCTATGCTATAGGCTGTCGAGAAAAAGGACAGATAGCAATCATCGATCCAAGGCGTGATGTAGAGATTTATCTCGACTATGCGGAGAAAGAACGGTTGGTTATTTCTCATGTGTTTGAGACCCATATCCATGCTGATTATCTTTCCGGAGCTTATGAATTAGCAAGAAGAGCCAGAGCAACTCTTTTCCTATCAGGTTATGATAAGGGGCAGACCTATCAGATTCATTGCCCTCATCAGGATTGTTTTGAGGGGGACCGATTTCAGATAGGGCTTCTCTCACTAGAAGTGCTTCATACTCCTGGTCCCACTCCAGAACATCTCTCCTTTATTGCTTCTGAGGATGGTAAACCCAGAGCTCTTTTTTCTGGAGACTTTCTCCTTTGCGGTTCAGTTGGCTGCCCAGATTTTTATGAAGAAGAAAAGAAGGAAGAGGTTGCTAAAACTTTCTATTTTTCCTTAAAGGAAAAAATTGAAAAGCTTCCAGGTGAACTTGAAATTTATCCTGCACATGGAGCTGGATCTATTTTGAATGCTAATGTGGAAAGTGTCTCTTCTTCCAGCCTTCGCAAACAGAGAGTCTCAAATCCCTTTTTACGCCCTAACCTTATGGAGGAGGAGTTTCTCTTGCAGCTCTTTTCTAGCTCGCGTGAGTTTCCCTCTCACTTTTTTAAGGTAAAAGAGAGAAATATAACTCAGCTTTTCTCTGAAGTTAAAATGGCTGAGCCTTTAGAGATGAGTTGCTTTAAAAAAGAAAGAAATAAGGGGGCATTTGTTCTCGATCTCCGCTCACAAGAGGCCTTTGCCAAAGGACATATTCCTGGTTCCCTTTGTATTGGAGTAGGGATTAAATTAGGACTTTGGGCTTCTTTATTTGTTCCTTACAATACCCCTCTTCTTCTTGTTCTTGAGGATTCAGGGGCTTTAAAAGAGAGCCTCCTGTCTCTTGCTAGAGTAGGGCTTGATCAAGTACTCGGCTTTCTCTCTGGGGGATTTGAAACCTGGAGAAGAGTGGGTGGGGCTATCGATAAGATCGGTGAAGTTATCCCTGATCAATTAGAAGAGGCTTTTCCTTTCAAAAGAAAGCTGATTGATGTCAGATCAAAAGAAGAGTGGGATCTTGGACACCTTCCTGGAGCTATTCATGCACCTTTAGGAGAGCTTTCTGCAAAGATAGGTACCTATCCTAGAGAAGAGCCTCTTCTTTTTGTATGTGCAGGGGGATACCGTTCCATCCTTGCAGCTAGCCTTTTTAAACAGGCTAGATATACTCATGTTTCCTCTTTGATTGGAGGGATGCTTGCGCTAAGACGCTATGAGCTAGCAAAATTATAAATTGTACTGACTCTGTATTACTCTTGCTCGTGAGAAAAGGTGAGAGTTTGTTCCTCAATCAGGTGCCTTTTCTTCCATTTTCCTTGTAAGAAGCGAAGAAAAACCACTAGGGTGGCAATGAAATCGTAAAAGACCCAGATATAGAAGGCGATCATGATCTCTCCTTTAGGAAGGACAATAAGGAGATAAGTAGGGAGGAGCAAAAAAAACCAGATCGAAAGCGATCCAATAGACATAAGAAAAAAGGTGTCTCCCGCTGAAACCAAAAGCCCTCTTATTAACCACCTTATACTTTCTAAGACAAGACAAATAGCAATGAGCATAAGAGCTTTACTGATGATTGCTTTGATTTCTATGAGCATAGTTGGTGAAAGAGCAATGTTAGAGCTATCGAAAGCACCAGGGTTTTTGAAGAAAAGATCGACTAAAGATCCTGAAAACAAAGTAAATAAAAGGGTCAAAACAATGCCGAAAATAAGACAAAGAAAAAGCCCTGACTTAAGAACAGTTTTCACTTCTTCTGGTTTCTTAGCACCTATGAGATTGCCTGCTACAGCAATTGCCCCTTTTTCCAGTCCGAGACCAAAGAAAATGAAGAGAATAAGGATACTTTGCCCAATGCTTGCAATAAGAATATGCTGGGAACTTACCCGGCGCATCATCATATAGAAAAGAGCCCAACCGAGAATATCTAGCATCACAAAAACTGCTATGGGGCTTCCTACTTTAAAACATTTGCGGAAAAGAGAAGGTTGGAAGTGCCACTTTGTGGTTCCAAAAACAAGACGATTCTTTTTTTTGAAAAAGAGATAAGAGACCACGGCTAGTTGAGAGAGGATCCCCATCCCTGTAGCAATAGCAGCCCCTTTCATTCCATATGAGGGAATCCATCCCTTAATCCCAAAAATTAGGATTGGGTCAAGGATAATATTCACCCCATTTCCAAGAAATCCGAGCCATTTTACTAAGGCGGTTTTTCCCTGTCCGATAAAAAAAGCGTTGAAGGCTGTATAGATCACCCAAAAGGGAGCAAAAATACAGTTCCAACGAAAATAAGTGGTTTCAAGAGGATTCATGATTTCCTTAAAGGCAAAAAAATCAGATCCGAAAGTGGATAGACAAAGGAAAAAGATAAAAGAGAAACCGGAGAGATAGAGCATCTGCCAGATGGGCTCGCCGAGCTTTTCATATTGCTTAGCTCCATTGTATTGGGCAACAAACACCTCTCCCATAGCTGCTAGGGTGACCCAGCCCAATGCCGCTGAGATATAAAGGGTGCCTGCGCTAGATACAGCACCTAAGGCTGCACTCGAATAATAGGCAAGGTAGAGTCGATCACAAAAAATCATTGCTGTCATCGAAAGAAAGGAAATCATCAGGGAAAAGGAGACTTTCCAGAGCTCCTTGATAGATCCATTTTGAATTTTTTTTACTTTCATTTTTTGGTAAAACAAGCGGTTTTTTTTAAATGTTATATAAGAGCGATCTCATCATATTATCATCTATCGGAAATAATACCGAACATCATTAAAAATTGTAGTTTTAAACGCATCAAAATTCCCGGGAATCGACGCGTTTAAAACTACAATTTTTGATGATATTCGGTATAAGATTGAAAATTTTTTCAGCTAGTGGGTTTCTGCAGGAAAAGAATTGCTGAAATAGAGAATTTTTTGTATCTTTGTGAAATCGATTCTCCTAGTGGGGGCTTAGCTCAGTTGGTAGAGCGTCTGATTTGCATTCAGAAGGTCAGGAGTTCGAATCTCCTAGCCTCCATCTTCTTGCGGTTATAGCTCAGTTGGTTAGAGCGCGACACTGATAATGTCGAGGTCCCAAGTTCAAGTCTTGGTAACCGCATCGTTTTTTTTCTTTTTATGCGGTGGTTGTCACTTTTTCTTTTGCTCTAATATAGCCTTGGCTAAGCTCTGCTTGATAAACGATGAAAAGCCCTAAAGAAACCAATCCTGTTGAGCCAAGAATTACCCATGAGGGGCGCTCTCCAATCATTATCCAGCTTGTTAAAGAGGCAAA